>JAGQUI010000515.1 GCA_020438595.1 Propionibacteriaceae bacterium
CAGCTTCAGGCTCGCCCTGCGCGCAGGCGTCAGCGACACGGTCTCCGGGTAGCGAGCGAGCAGGCGCTCCTCATTCGTGTACGGCTCAGTCATTTCCGCCCCCCAACGGTGTGACGATTCCCCCCGTCGGCCCACGCCCCCGCGTCGGCCGGCAGCCGTCGGCCCAATTGTGCCACTTCGCTGAGCGCCTCCGCTGTCACCCGAACGTGGGACACCGGGCGGGGAATGGGGACGGTTCTCATTCCGCGTCGGTGTCCCCCGGGCGACGCGGAATGAGAACCGTCCCCGTCCCGCGTCGCGGGTGGGTCAGCCGTGGAAGTACTTCACCCCGGGCTTCGTCCGGCCGAGCAGGGTGCGCACCGTGACGAACGTGAACCCCTTCTTCTGCAGCTTCTCGATGATCGCCGGCACCGCCCGCACCGTCGCCGGGTGGATGTCGTGGAGCAGGATGATCGAACCGCGCCTGGCCTGCTTCACCGCAGCGGCCACGGTCTTGTCGGTGTCGCGGGTCTGCCAGTCGAGGGTGTCGACGCTCCACAGCACCAGCGGCAGGCCGGCCCGCTGCGCCGCAGCGTGCACGTCTGCGTTCATGGCGCCGTAGGGCGGCCTCAGGTAGTGCGGATCGACTCCGGCGTCGCGCTTGATCGCCTCGATCGTCGAGCTCAGCTCGCGGTCGATCTGGGCGGGCGTGAGCTTGGTGAGGTCGCGGTGGTCCCAGGTGTGGACGCCGATCTCGTGGCCGGCGCCGGCCACGGCGGCGGCCAGCTTCGGGTAGGTCTCGACCTGCTGGCCGAGCATGAAGAAGGTGGCGGGCACGCCGGCGTCCGCGAGGTGGCGCAGCAGCGTCCGGGTCGACGGACCGGGGCCGTCATCGAAGCTGAGCGCGACGCATTTCACCTTGTCGCAGTCGACCTTCGCCGGACTGGTCGTCGGCCTGGTCGTGGTCGGCTTCGTCGTGGGAGCGGCCGTGGTGGCTGACGGGGTGGGGCTCGCCGTGGCCACGTCCGGCGGGACCGGGTCGACCACGGACTCCTCGACGAGGTGGCCGGCGTCGGTGAGCAGTCGTGCGGTGGTCTCGGCGGGCACCGTGAGGGCCACGCGTCCGTGCGAGCAGGGCATCACCTGGCACTGGTCGAACCCCGCGATCAGCTCGCCCTGGGCGGTGAGGGCGATCACCGGGGCCGCGTCCAGCGGGTCGTCGCCGGCTTGCGCCAGGTCCACGCCGGGATGGGCGGCGGCCGCATCCTTCAGCGCGGTGACCGTGGCGTCGTGGTCGACGAGGTCGTCGGTGCCCAGCACCGCGCCGGTGGCGGGGTCGAACCAGAACGAGCGCCAGGTGCTCTGCCCGGACGCGTCCGCGAACAGGTACCCGTCGCTGACCACGCCCACCGCGGACGGGGAGCTGCCGATGAGCTGCCAGCCCAGGTTGAACTCGGGGGACGTGCCGCTGGAACCGTCCGGGTGCGCGGACTCGAAGTCGCTGATCGCCTGCAGGTAGTAGCCGGTGATCGCCGCATCGACCTCAGCCCGGTCGAACTGCGGCCAGCTGGCGAACACGCGCGTCCCGTTGTAGCTGGTGCGGGTCTCGACGCGGGCCAGCAGGCTGCCGAGCAGGTCGCCGTCCAGCACCTGCGGGCTCTGGCCCTCGGCGTCGAGCTCCTCCTCCGCCGCGCCGGTGGGCCGGGCGGTGTCCGGAGGGGTCGGGGTGGGCGTGGGCGAGGCGGAGGTCGGCACGGGCGAGGCCTGGTCGAGCACCGGGTAGTTCACCGCGCAGCCGGCGAGCAGGCCGAGTCCGGCGAGGACGGCCCCGATTCGCCTGACGGCCCTCATGCTCCCCCTGTCGTGGTGGCGGTGCGTTCGACGGTACCCGTCGCCCCTGAGCGTCGCCCGGAGGCAGGCTCAGGTGTCGCTCAGGTCGAACCGGCCCACCTGGGGACGGTTCCGAACGGTCCGGGTTATCCACAGTTTTGAACGCCGTTCAATGAATTGTGGAAAAGCCGGACCGCCGGGAACCGTCCCCGGTTTGACGGGGACGCGGGGCGGCGGCACGCTGGGACGCATGTGGAACTGACCTCTCGCCCCATTCCTGCCAGCGATCGAGGTCATCCGTGTCCGCAACCCTGTTCCTTTCCGGCGTCGCCGCGTCGTTCGGCGCCCATGCGCTGTTCGCCGGGCTGGACGCCACCGTCGCGCCCGGCGACGTCACCGCGCTGGTCGGCCCGAACGGGTCCGGCAAGACCACGCTCCTGCGGATCGTTGCCGGCGAGCACGCCCCGGACTCCGGCACCGTC
>JAGQUI010000516.1 GCA_020438595.1 Propionibacteriaceae bacterium
GCCACTTTGAACAGCTCGGTGGCCATCACCGCGAACAACACCGGAGCGGTCAGGACCGCGCCCACGATCACTCGGTGGGACAGGTCACGGATCTCCGCCGACCGCTCGGCTTCTTCCTCGTCGGCCGTGGCGAGAGCCGCCGCTGTCGCGGGCTCGGCGTGGCGTCCGTCGGCCTCGGGGAAGGCCCCGCCGGATGTCGCGAGTTGTCTCGGCGCCTCGCCCTGGACCCGGAGGAGGCCCGAGACCATGTTCCTTCCGCACCCGAAGCGGTACTCCCCCGCGCTGGTCGGGGTGAACTCGACAGCTGTCGTTCGGAACGCCGGCAGTGCCGCGTTCACCCCAAAATCCGGCACGACCACGCGGGAAGTGCACTCCCCGCCCTCCCTACGATCGAACAGTAGTCGCAGCGGAACGCCCGGACGGACGCCCTCGATGAGGTCGGGGCTGTAGCCGCCGTCCACGACGATGCGCACGACCTGGACCCCGTTCTCAAGCTGCACGCGCCCGGCCCTTTCGGACCCGAAGAAGTACCAACCGAGCAGCCCGGTGATCCCGACCGCCACTGCCACCACAAGCCAGACCACGTCGCTCTCTCCACCTGCGCGTATACGGGGTGCGGGTATCCCAACTCGGCAACGCTATGTCCCCAAAACACCGGTCAACAGGCGCGTCCGGTCAAGAATCGGTCAAGATCGCGAACGCGTCCCGGACGCCGGCCACGGCACGATCAGGGGCGTTTTCCCCAGACGGGTCCGGTCGAGATGGGACACGGGCTCGACGTCGATGGGCACGTCGGGGCTCACGCCTGCGTGGCAGAGTCCGGCCAGCACGGCGCTCCTGATTCGGGGAAGGTCGAGGTGATGGTCCGGATCGACAACTCGCACCATGAGGCCGCTGCCGGGCAGCTGGCGGACCTGCCAGCCGTGAACGGCCAGGGGGCCCACAGCGTCGTGGAAAACGTTGGGACCTACGACAACGGCGCCGCCGGCTTGCGCGGCCACTCGGAGGCTGGACTCGGTCCTGCCGATCACTGCTTCGAGCACCCGATAGGGCGAGCCGCACGGGCATGCCCTGGTCGCCAACCGGACGGAGTCGTCGAGCTCGTACCGGATCAGCGGCAAGGTGCGGGAGAACAGGACGGTGACCAGCAGCCGGTCGGCGACCTGGCCGTCCGCCACCGCACGGTAGGCAGCGTCGACGGGCTCGACGAGCACGAAGTCCTCGTACAGGTGCAGCGAACCCATCGGACACATGGAGGCGATTGTGGCTGTTTCGGTGGCGGCATAGGTGTTGAGGACGTCCACTCCCCACGCGTGGACCGCCATTCGTTGTGCTGCGGGGAGGAGTTCCTCTGAGGCGGTGATCACCTTCTCGGGAGCAATTCTCAGGCTGCCCGCAAGTTGCGCCTCGGCCAGCGGGGCGAGCATCGACGCATAGCAGACCAGGAGCCTGGGACGGAACCGGTTGAGCTGGTTCACGATCTGCTCCAGAGGGTCGGTTGCGTTGACCCTCAACGTGGGCACCAACCTGCTGCGAATCGAGGCCCCGACCACGGCGGACTGGTGGGTCGGGTTCCGGGTCGACACGATGGCCGTCGACAGCGGGTGCCCGAGACCCACCCTGACGCCGGCCCAGTCGTTGACCCTGGCGTAGGAGGCAAGAATGGAGATCCACTCGCGGCGGTCCCAGACGAAGACTCCCCGCTCGCCGGTCGATCCACCAGTTGCGGCCATCCACCACCGACCCCGCCAGGGCAGTGACGGGTCAGTACCGTCCGACTCACGCTCCGCGAGGTTCCGTTCGACTAACTCCCGCCTCAAGGACGGCGCGGTGACCAACTCGTCCCAGAACTCCATCAGGGTGGACTTCGTCATGGGCGGCAGTTCCTTCAACGGCGCAGCGTCGAGGTGACGGTGATAGTCAGCGAGGAACCGGGATCGCTGCATCGCATGTTGGCGCAACTGCTGCAGCCGGACGGACTGGAAGCGCATGAGGTCGGAGCGGCTCCAGCGCAACCGCCCCTGCTGACCGGTTCGTCTCAGCAGCAGATCAGGGAGCAGAAGGTTCATCAGGCAGAGGCCTCCCACCCGAACTCGGGCGGATCAACCGATTCCCGGACCATCGGCCCGGTTGAGACCACGCGAAAGCCGGCCCGCAGGATCGCCGCCCTCACGTCGGCGGGATCCGCACTGCCCGCGGCAGGGATCGTGATCAGCGAAACCCCGAAGGGCACCAGCCGGACACCCACTTGCTCGACCTCAGGCAGGCTGCGGATCTCGTCGAGGGCGACC
>JAGQUI010000517.1 GCA_020438595.1 Propionibacteriaceae bacterium
GGCGACACCCATGTCGTGATGGCCGACCCCGAGGGCAACGAGTTCTGCATCCTGCGCTCCGACGCCGAACTGGCCGGCTGAGCGAAACGGGACAACCCTGCCACCGATCGCCCCGGAACAGCGGTTCTCGGGCTTCTCCGGACGATCCGGGGCAGGTTTGTCCCGGAATCATGCGAGCCGTGCCGAACCTCGTGGGACAGTCGGCAAGTGCAGACCATCGGAATCGATCTGGCCGCCCAACCTGAACGCACTGCCGTCGCGCGGATCGAGTGGACCGCCGGTGGCGCCTCGGTCGCCGAACTCGCCGTCGGCGCGGACGACGACGCCATTCTTGGCCACCTCCGCTCCGGGAACCTCACCGGAATCGACTGCCCCCTCGGCTGGCCAGCACCGTTCGTCGAGTTCGTGCACGCCCACGCCCACGGAGCGCTCCACCAACTGCCCGGACTGCCGCAGCGGCGCGAACTGGTGCTCCGCAGGACCGACGTCAGGGTGCACGAGACCACAGGGCTCCTCCCGCTGAGCGTGGCCGCCGACCGGATCGCGCACCCGGCGCTGCGGCTCGCCGCGATTCTGGCAAGGGTGGGCCCGGGCGTCGACCTGGCGCGCGACGGCAGCGGGTCGATCGCGGAGGTGTACCCCGCCGCGTCGCTGCGGGTCTGGGGCCTCCCGCACCGCCGCTACAAGGGACGCGACGGCGCGGCGGTGCGCCGGGCCCTTGTTGTCAGCCTGCAGGAGCAGGCGCCATGGCTGGACCTCGCCGGCAATGAGGCTGCATGCGTGGCGGGCGACGACGCGCTCGACGCGGTCGTGTGTGCGCTCGCCGCGCGCGCCGTGGCGCTCGGGCTCACCGAGGGCCCGGACGAGAAGACAACAGCACTCAGCGAGGGCTGGATCCACGTGCCGACGACGCCCCTGGCTGCGCTCCGGGGCTGAGCGAAACGGGACAAACCTGCCGCCGATCGCCCCGGGGCAGCGGTTCTTGGGCTTCTCCGGCCGATCCGGGGCAGACTTGTCCCGGAATCCGCGGGGGCGGGGCTACGCCAGGTTCCACAGCCGGGTGTAGAAGTCCTGCTTCTCCGGGTCGGGGTCGATCCCGTAGCCCTCCAGAAGCGCGGGCTCCCAGCCCGCCCCGAAGTTCCAGCCGAGGCTGAGCAACGCGGGCGCAAGATCGGCCCAACGGTCCCCCACCCCGAGCCGGCCCAGATCGACGTACCCCACGCAGGCTCCGGAGGAGTCGAGCAGGAAGTTCGGGTTGCACGCGTCGCCGTGACAGACCACCGGGTCGAGTTCCGGCCACGGGCCGAGCGCATCGGCGGGGCGGGCGAGGTACTCGAGCCGCCCGGCGATCGACCAGTCCCAGGCGCAGTCCCGCACCGGCACCCGGTCATGGAACCGGCGCAGCGCACGGCCCAGTTCGGGCACCACGATGTCCGGTCGCTCGCGCCAGCCGGCGAGGACGGCGGAGGTGCCCGACAGCCCGGCGGTCCGCAGCCAGCGGTTGCCGAGGGCGTCGTGCCCGTGGTCGATCGGACGCGGCGCAGCCACGTACGCGCGCACCCAGCGCAGCCGCACGAACTCGGGACCGGCGTCGAATTCGGCGTGCGGCGGGCCGTACTTCACGTACTCGGCGCCACCGTCGATCGAGAACGTGACCCCGCCGATCTCATTGCGCCAGATCGGCTCCACCGTCCGCCCGGCCGCCAACCCGGAGACGACCCCGGGCACGACGACGTCGTCGAGGTCGAGGTTGGGGATGTCGCTGGTCATCGGGGCTCTCCATCGATCGGGCCGCGGCCCATCGTGACGGTCACGGGTCCGCTCCTCACCCGTGACCTCCCCAGGGACCGATCCGCGGCGGGTACCCCCCACCCGCGGCCTCCTCAGCGACCATGGGCCGCTACAGGGGCAGGAGCCGGAAGATCGGGCCCGGGATGTGCTTGAGCGCGATCATCACGAACCGGAACGTCGACGGCACCCAGATCAGGGTCTGGCCCTTGCGGGCGGCGTCCACGACCTGGGTGGCCAGGTCCTCCTTGTCGACGGTGAGCGGGGCTTCCTTGACGTGCGCCGACATGCGGGTGCGCACCTGGCCGGGACGCACCACGAGCACCTTCGGGCCGAACGGGGCGAGTGCCTCGCCGAGCAGCCGGTAGAACCCGTCCAGCCCCGCCTTGGTGGAGCCGTACACGAAGTTCGAACGGCGCACCTTCTCGCCCGCGACGGTCGACATCGCGATGATCTGGCCGTAGCCCTGCGCCTTCATCTTCTGGCCGAGCAGGACGCCGA
>JAGQUI010000518.1 GCA_020438595.1 Propionibacteriaceae bacterium
GAGATCGGTCCGGGATTCACGCCCAGACCCTATGCCCGGGCGGGTTCTGCGGCAGTAGGGTCTCCGATATGGCGCAGGACATCCACACCACCCGCGGGAAACTGGCCGACCTGGGCGCGCGCAAGGAGCAGGCGCTCAACCCGTCCAGCCCGGCAGCGGTGGAGAAGGTGCACGCGCAGGGCAAGATGACCGCCCGCGAGCGGGTCAACGCCCTGCTCGACGAGGGCTCGTTCGCCGAGTTCGACCGGTTCTCCCGGCACCGCGCCAAGGCCTTCGGCATGGAGGACAAGCGCCCCTACACCGACGGCGTGATCACCGGCGTCGGGGCCATCCACGGCCGCCCGGTGTGCGTGTTCAGCCAGGACGTGACGATCTTCGGCGGCGCGCTCGGCGAGGTGTACGGGGAGAAGATCGTGAAGATCCTCGACTTCGCGATCAAGACCGGCTGCCCGATCATCGGCATCAACGAGGGCGGCGGCGCCCGGATCCAGGAGGGCGTGGTCTCGCTCGACCTGTACTCCCAGATCTTCCGCCGCAACACCCTCGCGTCCGGCGTGATCCCGCAGATCTCGCTGATCATGGGCGCGGCGGCCGGCGGGCACGTGTACTCCCCCGCCCTGACCGACTTCGTGGTGATGGTCGACCAGACCTCGCAGATGTTCATCACCGGGCCGAACGTGATCAAGACCGTCACCGGCGAGGACGTGACCATGGAGGAGCTCGGCGGCGGCCGCACCCACTCCACGAGGTCCGGCAACTCCCACTACCTCGCCGCCGACGAGCGGGACGCCATCGAGTACGTCCGCCAACTGCTCACCTACCTGCCGCAGAACAACCTGGAGGACCCGCCCGTCTTCGACGAGGAGGAGGCCGACCTCACCATCACCGAGCACGACCTGGTGCTGGACACGCTGATGCCCGACTCGCCGAACCAGCCCTACGACATGCACGAGGTGATCGAGCGGGTGCTGGACGACGACGAGTTCCTCGAGGTGCACGCGCTGTACGCGCCGAACATCATCTGCGGCTTCGGCCGGGTCGAGGGACGCGCGGTCGGCGTGATCGCCAACCAGCCACTGGTCTACGCCGGCTGCCTCGACATCAAGGCCTCGGAGAAGGCCGCCCGTTTCGTCCGCACCTGCGACGCGTTCAACATCCCGATCCTGACCTTCGAGGACGTCCCCGGCTTCCTGCCCGGCACCGACCAGGAGTGGGACGGGATCATCCACCGCGGCGCCAAGCTGATCTACGCGTACGCCGAGGCAACCGTCCCGCTGGTCACGATCATCACCCGCAAGGCCTACGGCGGCGCGTACTGCGTGATGGGCTCCAAGCCGCTCGGCGCGGACGTGAACCTGGCCTGGCCGACCGCCCAGATCGCGGTGATGGGCGCCGAGGGCGCGGTGAACATCCTGTACCGGCGCGAACTCGCCGACGCCGACGACCCGGCGTCCCGGCGCACCGAGCTGATCGACGAGTACAACGACGAACTGGCCAACCCCTACGTCGCGGCCGAGCGCGGCTACGTGGACAAGGTGATCTACCCGCACGAGACCCGGGCGCAGGTGATCCGGGTGCTGCGCCTGCTGCGCACCAAGCGCATGCAGCTGCCGCCCAAGAAGCACGGGAACATCCCGCTGTGAGCGGCACCCCGGCCGAGGCGGGCCAGCCGCTGGTGCAGGTCGTGTCGGGGAACCCGACCGACGAGGAGCTCGCCGCCCTCGGCGCGGTGGTCGTGGCGCTGCGCCGTGCGCGTCCGGCACCCCACGCGCCGGTGACCAGCACGCTGGCCGGCGGCTGGCGCTCCTACTGGCACATCGTCCGCACCCCGCTGGTGCCCGGCCGGGAGGCCTGGCGGAGCAGCTTCCGGCTGTGACCACCCCGGCGCACCCGCAGTACCCGTCCGCCCAGCCGGTGCCGGGCCTCGTCCTCGCCTCCGCCTCGCCGGCCCGCCTGGAGACGCTGACCGGCGCGGGGCTGTCGCCCCGGGTCGTGGTCTCGGACGTCGACGAGGACGCGTTCACCGCTCCCGACGTGGCCGGGCTGGTGGCCGTGCTGGCCCGGGCGAAGGCGGAGGCGGTGGCGGCGGGCCTGGCCGCGTCCGAACCGTCCGGTGACCTGCTGGTGGTGGGCTGCGACTCCCTGCTCGAACTGGACGGCGAGCCGCTCGGCAAGCCCGGCACGCCGCAGGAGGCGGTGCGTCGCTGGCGCCAGATGCGTGGGCGGACGGGCCACCTGCACACCGGCCACCATGTGATCCGGCTCGGCGCCGCGGCGGGAACCGCGTC
>JAGQUI010000519.1 GCA_020438595.1 Propionibacteriaceae bacterium
ACCAGGCTGCGGGTGGCGCTGGCCGACGAGAGCGGCGCGTGGCCGTCCGTGGGGGCCTGCAGGGACGCGAGGAATGCCGACACGTCCGCGTCCGCGACCCCCGCCGGGTCGTCGATGCCGCGGGCGGAGAGGAAGGCGGCGTAGCGGGCCAGGTCGCGCCGGTACGCGGCGACGGTGTGCACAGAGGCGCCCCGCTCCACGGTCAGGTGGTCCAGGAAACCGCGGACGAGCTTCTCCACCGGGGTGCGGGACGTGCGCGCCGGGATGGCGGAGGAGTCCGGATCAGCCGGCGTCGCCATCAAGACCGGCCAGCAGGTCGTTGCGCTCCGACCACGCCTCGCGGGCGGGCCAGGCGGCGTCCGGGGCACGCAAGTCGTCGAGGCGTCCGGACAGGCGGGCGACTTCGAGGGCGAGGATGCCGGAGACCATCGTGGGGTTCTGCAGCCTCCCGGCGAGGATGGCGGCGACCAGATCGGCGCGGTTCGCCCAGCAGACGTCCATGTGCGCCTCTTCGTGGTGGGCGACGAAGCCGTCCGGGACCGGCGCCTCGGACAGGTCGCGCGCCAGGTAGATCCGCAGGGTCTCCTGGCACGCCCCTGGCGTGGTGAAGAGGTCCACCAGGACATGCCAGCGGGAGGCCCTCAGGCCCGCCTCCTCGGCCAGCTCGCGTTCAGCCGCCGACACCCAGCTCTCGCCGTCGGCGTCCAGCAGGCCCGCGGGCGGCTCGACCAGGCGGAACCCGACCGGGTGCCGGTACTGCCGCACGACCGCGATCCGGTCCTCGTCGTCCCACGCGATCACGCCGACCGCGCCGGGGTGCAGCAGGTACTGCCGCTGCATCGTGTGGCCGTCGGGCGTGGTCACCGCGTCGTTGACGAAGTCGGACACGTGGCCCGTGCCGAGCACCTGGTGGTCGGTGACCGGCCAGGCGAGCGGGGAGTCGGTGACCTCTTCCGCGGTGAGCTCGCGCACCGCTCAGTCCTCGCCCTCGGGCAGCCGCGCGGACAGCTTGCGCTTCAGGGCGGCCTCGATCAGGCCGACGAACAGCGGGTGCGGCTGGGTGGGCCGCGACTTCAGTTCCGGGTGGGCCTGGGTGCCGACGTAGTAGGGGTGCTGGCCGCGCTCGAGCTCGACGAACTCGACCAGGTTGCCGTCCGGGCTGGTGCCGGAGATCTTCAGGCCGCGGGCCTCCAGCTCGTCGCGGTAGGCGTTGTTCACCTCGTAGCGGTGCCGGTGCCGTTCGCTGACCCGGGTGGTGCCGTAGCGCTGGGCGACCAGCGAGCCCTGGACCAGGTCGGCAGGGTAGGCGCCGAGCCGCATCGTGGCCCCCATGTCGCCCTCGCCGGACACGATCGCCACCTGTTCGGCCATGGTGGCGATCACCGGCGCCCTGGTCTCCGGCTCGAACTCCGTGGACGCGGCGTCCTCCAGCCCGAGCATGTTCCGCGCGGCCTCGATCACCATGCACTGCAGGCCCAGGCACAGCCCGAGCGTCGGCACCTGGTTCTCGCGGGCGTAGCGCAGCGCGCCGAGCTTGCCCTCCACGCCGCGGATGCCGAAGCCGCCGGGCACGCAGATGCCGTCCACGTCGCCGAGTTCGGCGACCGCACCGGCGGGCGTCTCGCAGGTGTCGGACGCCACCCAGCGCACGTTCACCTTCGACCAGTTCGCGAACCCGCCGGCCCGCAGGGCCTCGGACACGCTCAGGTAGGCGTCGGGCAGGTCGATGTACTTGCCGACCAGCGCGATCGTGACCTCCTCCTTCGGGTGGTGCACCCGTTCCAGGAGGTCGTTCCACTTGGTCCAGTCGACGTCGCGGAACGACACGGCGAGCCGGCGCACCACATAGGCGTCCAGGCCCTCGCCGTGGATGACCCGCGGGATGTCGTAGATGCTGGGCGCGTCGGGGCAGGAGATCACGGCCTCCTCGTCCACGTCGCACATCAGGGCGATCTTGCGCTTCACGCCGGTCGGGATGTCCATGCTGGCCCGGCAGACGATCGCGTCCGGCTGGATGCCGACCTGGCGCAGCGCGGCGACCGAGTGCTGGGTGGGCTTGGTCTTCAGCTCGCCGGACGGGCCGATGTACGGCACCAGCGAGACGTGCAGGAAGAACGCGTTCTCCCGGCCCACCTCGCGGCGCACCTGCCGGGCGGCCTCGAGGAACGGCAGCGACTCGATGTCGCCGACGGTGCCGCCGATCTCGTGGATCACGACGTCGACGCCCGGGCCGGCCATCGCCAGCATCTCGTCCTTGATCTCGTTCGTG
>JAGQUI010000051.1 GCA_020438595.1 Propionibacteriaceae bacterium
GCGTCCGCGAGTACGCGGCCGAGGTCGGCAAGCTCGCCACCGAGCCGCTGCTGGCCCGCTCCTACAACCGGCTGGACGTGTCGCACCTGAAGCAGTCGGTGCAGGAGAAGACCCTGCGCGAGGAGATCAAGCGTGCGGCGAAGACCGCCCGCAAACGCACCAGCGACCGGGTGCTGCCCAAGCTGACCGCGGAGGTGGAAGGGCGCCGGACGATCGTGCTGGAGCCGCCGATCACCACGGCGGTAGAACCGGGGGAGGCCGATGCCGTCGCCGCGGGGCTCGACGACTACCTCGGCACGCTCGCCCCGCACTGGCGGCGGGTGGTCGGCGGCTACACCGTCGAGGACGTGGCGCACCGCGTGGTCGGCGTCGGCTCGGTCGGGCTGCGCGCGTACGTGGTGCTGTTGATCGGCTCGAGCGCGGACGACGTGCTGTTCCTGCAGCTCAAGCAGGCGCGGCGCTCGGTGCTGGCGCGGTTCGTCCACGGCGACGAGGCCTGGCACCGCCACCAGGGACAGCGGGTCGTGGAGTACCAGCAGGCACTGCAGACGGTGAGCGACCCGCTGCTGGGCTGGACCACGATCGACGGCCGCGAGTACTACGTCCGCCAGTTCCGGAACATGAAGGGGACGGTGCCGCTGAACGCGATCCGCGAACACGCACTGAGCGACTACGCGGGGATCGTCGGACGGCTGCTGGCGAAGGGCCATGCGCGCACGTCCGGGGCGTCCATGATCGCGGGCTACCTCGGCGACGGGGAGGCGGCCGGCGAGGCGTTCGCCCGGTTCGCCCGCCTCTACGCCGACCAGACCGAGGCCGACTGGTCAGCCCTGGTCGCCGCCGCGAAGTCGGGCAAGCTCCCGCTCGCCGACGACGCCCACATGGGCTCGGCCTTCCGTCCCGGCTGACCCGACGGGTTCCGGCGCCCGGAAGCTCGTGCGGTCGGCCCTGGCGCGCGGCCCGGGGGCGATGCCGAACCCGGCACCACGCCGCGACCACAGGACGCCGGGACGGACGTAGGTGGAGACCACGTCCACGCCGTAGAGCACCAGCAGCACGGCGCTGTAGCCGACGACCGACCCGAGCGGCCAGCCGAAGTGCGCCACGAGGAGGAACAACACGACCACGGAGTACTTCAGCACCGAGCGAAGCACCCGCGACAGCGTCGAGTCCCGGTACGGCAGCGGCGCGTCCAGCACCAGGCCCGTGACGACGACGAGCACCATCACGGGCACCTGCTCCGCCCGGAACCCGCCGGTGACGAGCAGCAGCCCCGCGCCGACGACCAGCTTGACCGGCACGTCGACCGCGAGCGTGAGCAGCTTGCGGTGCCGCAGGTACCACCGGTCCTCGGGCAGCACCGATTCCCGGAACAGGTTGTCCTCGCGGACCAGCCGGTACGCCTTGTCCTTGCGGGCGAGGAACAGGTTGTCGTGGCACACCGCCAGCAGCACCAGCGGCGCGATGAAGTCCTTCGGCGCGTCGAACGCGAGCAGCGCGAACAGGGCCACCCCCATGACGAGGTTCTGCACCGCCAGCCCGCGGAACAGCAGCAGGTCCTTGAACAGGTGCGGCGAGATGCGCAGCACCCACGCGAAGTACCGCCGTCCGGAGTAGGACGACAGGCCGTTGCCCCGCAGCCGGCGCGCGGCCGCGTCCACGGCCATCACGTGGAGGGTCGTCGCTGCGGCCAGCACGACGGGCAGGAGCGGCACCAGGTCGGCGGGCAGGACGACACCGGCCAGGTGCAGGCCCGCGGCCAGCGGCACCGGCAGGAACAGGCCCAGCAGGTACGTGGTCCGCGCCCGCGACGAGATCCGGAAGGCGAGGTGGACGTGGCTGGTCAGCAGGACGAGGGCGGCCAGGTAGAGCTCGACCAGCAGCACCGCGAGCCACCCCTTGCCCGCCACGACCAGCACGACCGTCGGGATCGCCAGCGCGAGGCCGTTCGCCACGTACAGGTCGCGGCTCACGTAGTGCGCGATGTAGGCCAGACGGTAGGCGGGCGTCACGTCGCGGAAGCCCAGCCGGCGCAGGTCCCGGAAGTCGAAGAACACGTCGTTCTCGGTCATCCCGACCGCCTGGACGAAGAACAGGTAGAACGCGACCACCAGGAACGTCCATGGGACGCTCAGGCTGACCCCCATGCCCAGCCCGACACCGACGGTCACCCCGATGCCCACCTCCCTGAGCAGCCGGCGCGGGGTTCGCCGGGCGGTCAGCCGCGCCAGGGCGATCGGGAAGGTCAGCACCGCGTCACGAGCCTTCCCCCGTCCACCTGGTACACCTCGTCGACGCAGCGCTCCAGGTGGTCCTCGTCGTGGCTGACCACCACGAGGCCGCGCGCGGAGGCGCGCAGGACCCCGATCAGTGCCTCGTTCGAGTCGCGGTCGATGGACTCGAACGGCTCGTCGATCAGCAGCACGTCGGTGGTGGACAGCAGGCCGAGCAGGAGCGATACCTTCTTCGTCACGCCCTTGGAGAGTTCGCCGAGCGGCGTCCTCTGGTAATCGGTGAGGTTGAGGTCGTCGACGAGGCGCGGGGCGGCCGCGAGGTCGAACGACGCCAGCGGCGAGACCAGCGCGAACAGGTCCGTGAGCTGGAAGCTGGCGTACTTGCGCAGTTCGAAATCGACCAGGTACGTCGACCCGTCCACCTGCACGGAGCCGGCCTGGGGCACCAGTTGCTGGTCGAGCAGCCGCAGCAGCGTGGTCTTGCCCACGCCGTTCTTGCCGACGACCCCGATCTTGCGGGTGGGGATCTCGGCGCTGAAGTCGGTGAAGATGTGGTCCCGGTAGCGGAACGACATGCGCTCAAAGGTGAACAACGGCTCCTCCTTCCAGAAGCGCACCGACGACGGTGCAGGCGAGCACGAGGACGTACAGCCGCGCCGCGAACCCGAGCCGGCGGAGCAGCCCCCGGGTGTCCCGGACCTCGCTGTTCGCGTAGTCCCGGATCGCGAAGAGCGCGAGGTAGCTGATCGCGACGGCCGCGCCGAGCGCGACGACCTCGAAGACGGTGTGCCGGTAGAGCAGGTTCACCTGGGCGTCCAGCGGGAGTTCCTGGACGGTGAAGGCCAGCCTCCCGAGGGAGAGGAACTGCACGACCACCATCAGGATGTTCACGACCGGCAGCACCGAGACGAGCGCGAAGAACGCCAGGTTGTTCCCGAGGATGAACCAGGTCTCGCCCGCGCTGGAGGCGATCTCGATCGGCGCGGACGCACCGGCGTCCCGGAACAAGGTCCGTGCCAGCACGTCCTGCGCGATGAAGCCCGCGATCGACGCGAGCGCCGCCAGCGCGACGTAGCCCCGGCCGATCTCGGCCAGGTCGCGGGTCCGCATCCGGGGGGACGGCAGCGGCATGGTCATGCGGGGCTCGTTCCGGCGCTCACCGACAGCAGCACGGTGTCGGCGATGATGTACAGGTAGGCGGGCAGGAAGGCCAGCACCTTCCGGGGCAGGGTGCCGGCCGCGCAGGAACGGGTCAGGGCGACCGCGACGGCGAGCGGGGCGAGGAAGGCGACCACCCCCAGGCTCGAGCCGGTGAAGTGGAGGACCAGCAGGGTCGCCGCGCGGGCGAAGAACGCAAGCACGAGAACCAGCAGGGTGCGATCACGGACGGCCCCCGGATCGAATCCCTGCGGGATGGCCAGGCGGTGGGTGAACCGCGCCAGGAGCCCGACCAGCCAGATGGTCAGCACCGTCGGCACGGCGTAGAAGAGCAGCAGCAGCCCGATCACCACGAACTGCGATCCGCCCTCGAACAGCTCGACCATCGTGGGATCGGCTCCGAGGTAGCCGATCCAGGTGATCAGCACCAGGTACACGCCGACCAGCGCGAGCAGTGCCTTTCTCATCTCCCGCCTTCCGGGTAGGGGGTGGATTCCCCGCACCTCGCGGGGAAGAATGGTTCCGGACAGGGCAGCTGCCTGGGGGCGTGCCCGAAGCGATGTGTCCGCCCGTGTCGGGCAGCGGCCCTGTCCAGACCGGGTCGTGGTGCTGCTTTCACTACGACCCGGTTTGTGTCACAACCAGCCGGTGGCCAGTCCGATGATGAAGCCGAGCGGCCCCGCGATGGCGCCGTTGGCGCCGATCAGGGCCGCGATGTAGGAGGCCGCCGCGGTGGCGCCCACCTGCACGACCCGGGTGACCATCTGCTTCGCGAGCGTCTGCCCGATCTTGCTCGCGAGCCACGCGATCACCGCGTTGGTGCCCATGCTCTTGAGCTTGCTTTCGATCCACTTGCCAACCAGGTATCCAGCCTGCATGTTCCTGCACCTTTCGATAGTGCTTCGGGCAATCCGGCGCCGGAGCGTCTGCCCCGGCGCACGCCACACAATCAGGTGCGCGGGCCGGGGCAGTAGCCAACCGCGCCAGCCGTCAACCACCGGCGACCCACTCGTCAACTTCGGGGGACTCGGCGAACAACCCTCGGGTACTCGATGGCCCCGAACCCCGGCATCCGGCCGGGCGAACACTACGTTCGTCGATACGGGGGCCCGACCCACCCGAGTTCCGTCCCGGCACACCAGACGAATCACAGCCCCCAGCGATTCAGCCGGACGGACATCCGCAGACAGGGGAAACCCATGAGCTACGACGCCGTCGCCCAGGCACTCGACGGGCACGTGTCCACCGGTGACTCGGTGTTCTCACTCCAGCGCACGAAGAAGCGCCCCTTCTGGCAGCAGTTCCTGGACGTCGTCCTCAGCGGAGGCGCCCTGGGCGACCTCAAGGACCTCACCGAGAACGTCCAGACGCCCTGGTTCCTGATCGGCTCGAGCACCGCCGGCACGATCGTCCGCGTCGCGGACGGGCACGTCGTCGAGGAGATCGCGGTCTCGCCGTGGAACGCAGCCTGGAAGGACGGCTTCCGACGCGTCGTCGTCGCCGGCCACGAGTACCGGAAGGTGGCCCGGGTCGCCTGATCCGGCCAGACTGACATGCGCGCCTCGACGATGCTCCGACTGACCGCCCTCCTGACCGGGCTGGCGCTGGCGACCGCCGGTTGCGGCTCGTCCGGCTCCGCCGGCACGGTCCCCGCCGCGGACGGCACCCTGCTCGCACTGATCAACCGCGTCGACGCACCGGCGTTCCTGAGCGACCACCCCGGCCTGTTCGTGGCCACGACCACAGAGCCCGGCATGGAGTCGATCTCGCTGACCAGCTACGACCCGGCCCAGCCACCACCCGCGAAGCAGGAAGTGGTCGGGTTCGGCCACCTGAGCGCCGACGCGGCCCGGCTCGACGCGCGGGTCTACTCGATCTTCGTCCTCGACGGGAAGCGCTTCTACGCGGCCGAGTTCGACGAGGACTCGCGCCGGCGGATCGCCGAGGAGGGCGAATGGTTCCTGGGCACCGACCGCGACGCCTACGCGGCGGACAGGCTGGCCGCCATCGACGCGCTGCTCGCCACGGCGAAATGACCGGCATGGCGACGGTTCCGTCCGCACGCACCGTGGCGCGGCGCGCAACGGCCCTGGTCGGGCTCCTCCTGCTCGCCGGGTGCTCAGGCCCGGCCGAACCGGCCGCGGTCGAGACCTACACCCTGCAGACCGCGAGCTACTCCTACGCCGGCCACCTCGCGCCGGAGCAGGTGCGCAAGCTCGACATCGCCGCCGCCGACTCGCGCTACGCCGATGGCCAGCACGTCGAGAAGGGGGCCGGCCTGGCCCGGCAGACGTCCGGCCTGCGCGACCGGCTCCGGGCGAAGCGGCGTGCGCTGGCCCGCTTCGAGGAACGGCGGGCGACGGCGTCGCGCGCCCTGCGCGTCCTGTCGCGAGGAAGCGTGGCCGTCGGCTTCGTCGTGGCGGCGACGGCGCCGTCGAGCGAACTGCGCGACGTCGAGCTCCAGATCGAGGCGACGCTGATCGGCCACCGCAGGGCACTCGCCCAGTACGGCAGCGACCTGCGCAAGCTGCTCGCGCAGAAGCCGATCGGGAAGGTGGCGAAGACCGACCGGGCCCTGGACGTCCGGCAGCTGCAGACCGACCACCACTGGGCGGTCGCCGAGACCGTCAACCAGTTGCGCGGCCTGTTCGGGACCCTTCGCCGGACCGCCGACAGGCTCGCCGGCACGACCCGGCGCGCGCTCGCCGGGCTCCGGGCCGACGCCCCCTGGGACGGCACCGTCTCGATCGAGGGCGGCACCGTGTCCCTGCAGTCGACCGCCTACACGTTCGTGTACACCGCCACCGAGGAGCAGGTCGACCTGCTGTCCGGGCAGGACGCACCGGAGCTGCACGTGCGCTCCACGCGGGTCGCGGCGCTCCGGCTCGCCTCGGTGAACTACAGCCCGACGGAGACCACGAACCCGCAGTCGCCGCGCTACCAGCTCACCTACGAGGTCGTCGACCCGGTCAGCGGCTTCGTCCCGCGCGACCACGGATCGGCGAGCCTCACCTACGCGGGCACGGGGCTCGTCGTGCCCGAGGCATACCTGGGCCGCGACGGGGATGACTACTTCGTGCTCTCCGACGGCGTCCGCGTGCCCGTCCGGGTCGAGAAGGACGACACCGGCCAGTTCGTGCTCACGGACGGGGGCCTGCACGCCGGGGACGTGATCCAGAAGGTCGGGCAGTGAGGTGATCGACCTCGTCGGCATCGAGAAGGTGTACCGCGGGCGCAACTTCGAGGTCACCGCGCTGAGGTCGGTCGACCTCACCATCCCGCGGGGGCAGTTCGTCTCCGTCGTGGGGCGCAGCGGCTCGGGCAAGTCGTCGCTGATGAAGATCCTGGGCCTGCTCGACTTCGACTACCGCGGCGAGTACCTCCTCGACTCCACCGCCTACCGGGGGGCCGGCGACGCCCGGATCTCCACGGCACGCCGGCGGGTCGGCTACGTCTTCCAGGACTTCCAGCTGATCCCGCGCTACACCGTCGCCCGCAACCTCGAACTCGCCGGGGCGATCCGGGCCGGGACCCACGACCCCGCGCTCGCCCTGGCCTGCCTGGCCGACGTCGGGCTGGCCGACAAGGCCACGAGCTATCCCGACGAGCTCAGCGGGGGACAGCAGCAGCGCGTCGCCATCGCGCGCGCCGTCCTCGCCCGGCCCGACCTGATCATCGCGGACGAGCCGACCGGGGCGCTCGACGCGACCACCGCGCAGGACATCGTGGCCCTGCTCCGGCGGGTCCACTCCGACCTCGGCTGCGCGGTGGTCCTGGTCACCCACGACCAGGAGATCGCCGCCGCCGCGGACCGGACGGTCGAACTCGTCGACGGGAGGGTGCACCGTGATCTTCTTCGCTAGGAGCTGCATCGACGGGCTGCGGTTCAACAAGCTGCGGGTGGTGTTCACCGGCATGGGCGTCCTGGTCGGGGTGACCTCGGTGATCCTCATCGTCGTGCTCGCCGACAGCTTCTACGCGGGCCTGCGCAGTGACAACAGCGCCGGGTTCACCGTCGGCCTGACCAGCAGCGCGGAGAGCAACGTCGACGTGGTCGAGCGGATCGTCGAGCCGGACATGACCGCCCGGCTCGACGCGATCCGGCGCCGCCCGGACGTCGCGAGCTTCGAGCCGTCCCTGCGCGGGCGCACCCTCTCGGCGGCCACCCCCGCGGGCGGCCGGCTGGACGACCTCGTCGTCGAGTTCACCGACGACGTGCCGGTCGTCGAGGGGGCCGGTTTCGCCGACAGCGTCGGCAACAGCGTCATCGCCTACCGCAACACCGAGTTCGACACCGCCCTGCCGCTCGGCTCACAACTGCTGATCGACGGGGCCGGCTTCACCGTCGTCGGGCTGACCGACAGCCTGGGCGCGAACGGCAACACCCGGCTGTTCCTGCCCGCCCGCCTCGCCGATGTGGTGGACACCGAGGACGTCGCCGTCTCGAGCAGCTACACCCTGGTCGCGATGCGCCCGGAACAGCTCGACGAGGTCCGCGCGTCCGTGCTCGCCCAGCTGAACGACGGCATCGAGGCCGACCTGCGGTTCGTGGACTTCTCCGCGGAGGAGACCGCCGCGCTGACGGAGATGTTCCGCACGGTCGGCACCTTCCTCGCGCTGATCGCGTCCATCTCCCTGGCGGTCGCCGCCCTGAACATCGTCAACGTGATGTACATCGCGACGCTGGAACGGGCGGACGAGATCGCGATCTACCGCTCGCTCGGGATGACCCGCCGCGGGGTACAGGCGATCTTCCTGCTCGAGTCCGGGGTGGTCGTGGCCGCCTTCGCCGTGCTGGGCTGCCTGCTCGGGAACGCGATCGCCTTCGTGATCCTCACGTTCCTCGACACACCCCTGGTCTTCTCCCTCGGCAACCTCGCCGTGCTGCTGCTGGTCGTCGTGGTCGTCGGCATCGGCGGCGGGCTCTACCCCGCGTACCGGGCCGCAAGGATCGACCCGGTCCGGCTGCTGCACTGAGCCCGGACCCGGTCCGGCCAGCGGGTTGTGGGGCGGGCCCGCCCGGTCAGGCGATCTCGACCAGGAGGTCGCCGCCCTCGACGGCCTGGGCGTGACCGATGGCGGCGCGCTTCACGACGCCGCCGACGGGGGACGTGATCGCGGCCTCCATCTTCATCGCCTCGATCGTCGCCACCTGCTGACCGGCCTTCACCTCGTCACCGACCTCGACGACCAGCGTCACCACGCCGGCGAACGGCGCCGGCACCTGGCCGGGCACCTTCGGGTCGGCCTGCTCGGCCGTCGCCACCGTGGACGTGACCGACTCGTCGCGGACGGAGATCACCCGCATCTGGCCGTTCACCGTGCAGATCACCTGCCGCATGCCGCGGTCGTCCGGATCGCCGATCGCCGAGATGCCGAGCAGCAGCGCCTTGCCCCGCTCGATCCGCACCTCGACCTCCTCGCCCTGCCGCACCCCGTGCAGGAACTCCTTGGTCGGCATCGCGGTCAGCCCCGAGTACGCCTCGAACGACTCCTCGTAGTCGCGCAGCGGGCCGGGGAACAGCAGCCGGTTCAGCGTCCGGCGCGGGTTGTCCGCCAGGTCGGCCGCCTGCTCCTCGGTCAGTTCGGTGACCACCGGCTTCGCCGTCCTTCCCGCCAGCGCCTTCGTGCGGAACGGCTCGGGCCACCCACCCGGCGGGTCGCCCAGGTCGCCGTTGAGGAAGCCGATCACCGAGTCGGGGATGTCGTACTTCTCCGGGTTCGCCTCGAAGTCGTCCGGGTCGGCGTTGCGTCCGACGAGGGCCAGGGCCAGGTCGCCGACCACCTTGGACGACGGCGTCACCTTCACGATGTTGCCGAGGATCCGGTTCGCCGCCGCGTACATGTCCTCGATCGCCTCGAACCGGTTGCCCAGGCCCAGCGCGATCGCCTGCTGGCGCAGGTTCGACAGCTGACCGCCGGGGATCTCGTGGTGGTAGACGCGTCCGGTGGGCCCGGGCAGGCCCGACTCGAACGGTGCGTAGAGTTTGCGGACGGCCTCCCAGTACGGTTCCAGCGCCTCGGTCGCGGCCAGGCTCAGCCCGGTGTCGCGCTCGGTGTCCTCCAGCGCGGCCACCAGCGCCGACATCGACACCTGCGAGGTCGTCCCGGCCATGGACGCCGCCGCCACGTCCACCGCGTCCACGCCCGCGTCGATCGCGGCGAGCAGCGTGCCGAGCTGCCCGCCGGCGGTGTCGTGGGTGTGCAGGTGCACCGGCAGGTCGAAGTTGCTGCGCAGCGCCGTGACCAGCTTCGCGGCGGCGGGTGCGCGGAGCAGCCCGGCCATGTCCTTGATCGCGAGGATGTGGGCCCCCGCCTCGACGAACTGCTCGGCCAGGCGCAGGTAGTAGTCGAGCGTGTACAGCGTCTCGGCCGGCGATGTCATGTTGCCCGTGTAGCACAGCGCCGCCTCGGCGACCGCGTGGTCGGTCTCCCGCACCGCCTCGATCGCCGGGCGGATCTGCGCGATGTTGTTCAGGGCGTCGAAGATCCGGAACACGTCCAGCCCGGACTTCGCCGCCTCGTGCACGAACGCCTTCGTGACCGCCAGCGGGTAGGGCGTGTAGCCGACGGTGTTGCGGCCGCGCAGCAGCATCTGCATGGGAATGTTCGGCATCGCGGCGTGCAGCGCGTCCAGCCGGTCCCACGGGTCCTCCTTGAGGAACCGCAGCGCCACGTCGTAGGTCGCCCCGCCCCACGCCTCCACACTGAACAGCTGCGGCAGCGTCCGGGCGATCACGGGTGCGACGTGCATCAGGTCGCGGGTGCGGACGCGGGTGGCCAGCAGCGACTGGTGCGCGTCCCGGAACGTGGTGTCGGTGACCGCCACCGCGGTCTGGGCACGCAGCTCGGCGGCCCACTGCTCCGGCCCGACCTCGAGCAGTCGCTGTCGCGACCCGGACGGGGGCGGCACCGCCAGCGCGCCCTTCGGCAGCGGCGGCAGCTTCTCCTGCGGCCGGATCATCGAACGCGCCTCGCCGTTCGGCTTGTTCACGCTCACCTCGGCCAGGTAGGTGAGCAGCTTCGTGCCCCGGTCGGCGGGGATGCGGTAGTGCAGCAGGTGCGGGCGGTCGTCGATGAAGCTGGTGTTGGTGTGGCCGTCGAGGAAGTCCGGGTCGGAGATCACGGCCTCCAGGAACGGGATGTTCGTCGAGACGCCGCGCACCCGGAATTCGCTCAGCGCGCGGTAGGCCCGGCGCGCCGCGGAGCGCAGGTCGGCGCCGCGGCAGGTGAGCTTGACCAGCATCGAGTCGAAGTGCGCACCGACGGTCGCGCCGGCGAACACGACCCCGCCGTCGAGGCGGACGCCGGAGCCGCCGGGCGTGCGGTACACCGAGATCGTGCCGGTGTCGGGACGGAAGCCGTTCTCGGGGTCCTCGGTGGTGAGCCGGCACTGCAGGGCCGCGCCGCGGACGCTGATCGCGTCCTGGGTGAGCCCCATGCCGACCAGGGTCTCGCCGGCCGCGATCCGGATCTGGCTGCTGACCAGGTCGACGTTGGTGACCTCCTCGGTCACGGTGTGCTCCACCTGGATCCGGGGGTTCATCTCAATGAACACGTAGCGGCCGTCCTCGCCGAGCAGGAACTCGACGGTGCCGGCGTTCACGTAGCCGATCTGGCGGGCGAAGCGGACGGCGTCGGTGCAGATCCGGCGACGGAGTTCCGGATCGAGGTTCGGCGCCGGCGCGATCTCGACGACCTTCTGGTGGCGCCGCTGCACCGAGCAGTCGCGCTCGAACAGGTGGACGACCTCTCCGGTGGCGTCGGCGAGCACCTGCACCTCGATGTG
>JAGQUI010000520.1 GCA_020438595.1 Propionibacteriaceae bacterium
CGCCGGACCCCGAAACAGGCGCAGCGAGCGCAATCCGGGTCAGTTCTGTCCCGAAACACCCCCGCGGACGCAGGAACGGGCCGCCCGCGCCACTGCGCGGACGGCCCGTTCAGGTCACGTCACCAGTTCCCGGGCACCTCTTCGTTCTTGGCCACCACGGTGAGCCCGTTCTCCACGTGGAACCCGCGGGCGCGGTCGAGTTCGGGATTCACGCCGATCTCGACGCCGTCGGGCACGATCACGTTCTTGTCGAGGATCGCCCGGCGGATCACGGCGTTGCGCCCGATCCGGCATCCGGAGAAGATCACCGACTCCTCGATCTTCGCCCACTTGTCGATCATCACGTTGGGAGACAGCACCGAACGGTCCACATCGCCACCGGAGATGATGCAGCCCGCGCCGACGATCGAGTCCTCGGCCGTGCCGCGCAGGGTGAACTTCGCGCCCGGCAGCTGGGCCTGCGAGGTCCAGATCGGCCACTTGCGGTTGTACAGGCTGAAGTCGGGCTCGACCGAGACCAGGTCCATGTGGGCCGCGTGGTAGGCCTCGATGGTGCCCACGTCGCGCCAGTAGTTGCGGTCCTTCTCCGTCGAGCCGGGCACGTTGTTGGCCGTGAAGTCGTAGACCTGGGCCGAACCCTGGGAGACGAAGCCCGGCACGATGTTGCCGCCCATGTCGTGGCGCGAGTCGGTACTCGCCGCGTCGTCGTTGAGCGCCTCCACGAACGCCTTGCGGGTGAACACGTAGTTGCCCATGGACGCGAACGACTCCTCCGGCGAGTCCGGCAGGCCGGGCGGGTCCTTCGGCTTCTCGAGGAAGGCGTTGATCTTGCCGTCCGGAGCGGCGTCGATGATGCCGAACGCACTCGCCTCCTTGCGCGGTACCCGGATCCCGGCGATGGTCGCATCCAGGCCGGAGTCGATGTGGGCGTTGACCATGTCCTCGACGTTCATCCGGTAGATGTTGTCGGCGCCGAAGACCACCACGTAGTCGGGGTCCTCGTCCATGATCAGGTTCATCGACTGGAAGATCGCGTCGGCACTGCCCTGGTACCACTGCTTGCCCGTGCGCTGCTGCGCCGGCACGGAGGTGACGTAGGACCCCAGCAACGGCGACATCCGCCAGGTCAGGGAGATGTGCCGGTCGAGCGAGTGCGACTTGTACTGGGTCAGCACGCAGATCTTCGTCAGGTCGGAGTTCACCAGGTTCGACAGGACGAAATCGATCAGCCGGTAGGTGCCGCCGAAGGGGACGGCGGGCTTGGCCCGATCGGCCGTCAGTGGCATCAGACGCTTGCCCTCGCCGCCAGCCAGGACAATGGACAGGACGTTCGGTCCGCTAGTCATAACCAGAACCTAGGACGTCGGCGGAGTCCCCACAAGGAAACCGGAGAATTGCCCAGCCGGATCTGAACCTGCCCTTGTCACCGCGTGCGAACCGCGGCGTTACCGCCCCGACGGCGGAGGTTCTGTGACACGATCGGCGCTATGGCACTGCGAGTATCCATCCTCACCAGGGAATACCCTCCCCACATCTACGGCGGCGCAGGGGTCCACGTCGGACAGCTCGTGCCCCAACTGCGCAAGTTCACCGAATCCGTCGAAGTCCAGTGCATGGGCGAACCCCGCGAAGGCGCGACCGCCCACGCCGAGGACTTCCCGCCCGGAGCCAATGCGGCCCTCCGGGTGCTCGGAGCGGACGTGGCCATGGCCAACGCCATCGGCGACGTCGACGTGATCCACTCCCACACCTGGTACGCGAACTTCGCCGGGCTGATCGGCTCGAAGTTCCGTGACGTCCCGCACGTGGTCACGTCGCACTCCCTGGAGCCACACCGGCCGTGGAAGGCCGAGCAGCTCGGCGGCGGCTACCGCGTCTCCTCCTGGGCGGAGAAGACCGCGTTCGAGGACGCCGCGGCGGTGATCTCGGTGAGCGAGGGCATGCGGACCGACGTGCTCGCGTCCTACACCTCGCTCGACCCGGCGCGCGTGCACGTCGTGAAGAACGGGATCGACCCCGACGAGTTCAAGCCCGACCACGGCACGGATGTCGTCGACTCCCTCGGCGTGGATCGCGACCGGCCACTGGTGGTGTTCGTGGGCCGGATCACCAGGCAGAAGGGCCTGGTGCACCTGGTCCGGGCCGCCCAGCAGTTCGACCCCGACACCCAGTTGCTGCTGCTCGCCGGCGCGCCGGACACCCCGGAGATCGCCGCTGAGTTCGACGCCGCCTTCGCAGAACTGCGCCAGACGCGCTCGGGCAG
>JAGQUI010000521.1 GCA_020438595.1 Propionibacteriaceae bacterium
CGTGGTGGGTGCGGTCGAGACCGTGATGTTGCCCACATCGCCGGTTTGGTCCACGCTGTCGTCCACGATGGTGCGCGAAGTCGCCTCCTTCGGGGGAGACGTCTCGCCCTTCGTGCCGGAAGTGGTCGCCCGGCGAATCCGCCTCAAGACCGAGCGATGGGAGCAGGCCAATGGTTGAGCGGACGAACGACGTGCTCGCGCGGCTGCGCCAGGCCGTCGCCGGCGCCAAGGCCGTGCCGATGTCGGCCTCCTGCATGCTGAACCGCGGCGAGGTGCTGGCCATGCTCGACGAGGCGACCGAGGCGCTGCACGCCGACGTCGGCGAGGCCCAGCGGGTCACCGCCACCTCCCTGGAGACCCTGGAGCGGGCGCAGGAGGAGGCGGCCCAGATCATCGCGGCGGCCGAGGAGCGGGCCGAGTACCTGGCCAGCCAGGCGCCGGTGATGGAACTTGCCCGCAAGAAGGCCGTCCAGCTGGAGGCCAAGGCGCTCGCCGATTCCGAGGCGCTGCGCCGCGAGGCCGACGCCTACGTGGACGCGCGGATCGCCTCGTTCGAGGCGAGCCTGGCCAAGACCGTCGCCCAGGTGCGCACCATGCGCGACCGGCTCGCCACGAGGTCGTCGCTCGACGACACCTCCACCCAGGCCCTGCCGCGCCTGCAGGGCTGACCGGGTCGCGGAACCGGCGTTTTGGCGAGCCGGAGCGCTCACGGTAGAGTTCTGCGTTGGTTATGACGCTGTCGAACCGTGTGCTGAAGGGATCCGTCGTGCCTCCCCGTCTGCCTGACCCTCGATCCGGGCTCGTCCTGGTCACTCATGATCTGAGTCGCAGGGCCGGAGAGCAGGTGGAGGTCATCCGGGTCACGGAGGCTCCCGCGGAACTCGGCATCGAAGTAATCGGGGTGCCACCCGGCTCACCCGTCGACCTCGACCTCAGGTTGGAGTCGGTGGTGGAAGGGATCCTGGTCACCGGTACCGCCGTGGTCCGGCTCCGTGGGAACTGCGCACGCTGCCTGGGGGACGTCTCCTCGACCGAGGAAGTCGAACTCCAGGAGCTGTTCTGTTACCCGGGCAAGGAACTCGACGACGCCGATGCCCGGCATGTCGAGGGCGAACTGATCGACCTCGAGCCCGTCCTGCGGGACGCGGTGGTGCTCGACCTGCCGTTCACGCCCCTGTGCCGTCCGGACTGTGCCGGGTTGTGCCCCACCTGTGGAGCCAACCTGAACAGCGACCCGGAGCACAGCCACGACGAGGCCACCGATCCCCGGTGGGCCGGACTGGCGGGCTGGAACGAACCGACGAACGAAACGAAGGACAAGGAGTAACGCCGTGGCCGTTCCCAAGCGGAGAATGTCCCGCGCCAACACGCGGGCCCGCCGTTCCCAGTGGAAGACCTCCGCGCCGACCCTGGTGACCTGCGCGAACGCGGCCTGTGGTGCGAAGCACCTGCCGCACACCGCGTGCCCGGAGTGCGGCCAGTACGGCCCGCGCGCCGCGCGCCGCCAGATCCTCGAGCCCTGACCCGATAGCGAGTCCGGCCACGTCCGGTACCGAGGCGGCGGACAGCCGCAGGCTGGGATTGCTCGACGAGCTGGGGATCGACCTGGATCCCCAGCTCTTGCAGCTTGCCCTGACGCACCGCTCCTACGCCTACGAGAACGGCGGCCTGCCGCACAACGAGCGGCTCGAGTTCCTCGGTGACTCGGTGCTCGGCGTCGTGGTCACCGAGTTCCTCTACCGCAGCTACCCCGACCTGCCCGAGGGCCGGCTGGCCAAGCTCCGCGCGGCCGTCGTGAACTCCCACAGCCTCGCCGACGTCGCCCGGTCCCTCGACCTCGGCTCCCAGATCCTGCTCGGCAAGGGCGAGCTGACCACGGGAGGGGACGACAAGTCCTCGATCCTCGCCGACGCGTTCGAGGCCCTGCTCGGCGCGGTGCTGATCTCGTGCGGACGCGACGCCGCCGACGTGCTCGTGCACCACCTCTTCGATCCGCTGGTGGTCCAGGCCGCCTCGCTCGGCGCCGGCCTGGACTGGAAGACCAGCCTGCAGGAGCTCGCCGCCGACGCCGACCTCGGTGCCCCCAGCTACCGGGTGACCGAATCCGGACCCGACCACGACAAGCGCTTCGAGGCCGTCGCGATCGTCGGCAACAAGGCCTACCCGCCGGGCGCGGGAACCTCGAAGAAGCAGGCCGAACAGGGCGCGGCCAAGAACGCGTTCACGGCCCTCGCCGACGCAGCCAGCGAGGGCGATGCCTGAG
>JAGQUI010000522.1 GCA_020438595.1 Propionibacteriaceae bacterium
CCGGGGTCGCGTCCGGACGTCGGGTGGACAACCTGCTCTACTCGGGCATCACCGAGCCGGCGTCCGGCTGGGGACTGGTGCGGAACGCCCTGCCCGGCGTCCCGGACACGGTGGCGGTGCCCGGTATGGTCGTGGCGGCGGGGCCGGTGCGCCTGGCCGTGCTCGCCGTCCGCCCGTTCGCCCCGACCGCCGGGAGCGACACCGGGGACAACTCCGACGTCAACGACTCCTCGCTCGTGCTGCGGGTCACCAGCGGCACGCTGCGGGTCGTGCTCTCCGGAGACCTCGAGGAGGCCGGCCAGGACAACGCCCTGAACGCGGCGTCCGACCTGTCCGCCGAGGTGCTGCTGGTGCCGCACCACGGCTCGGCGCACCAGTCGCCGGGCTTCCTGGGTGCCGTGCACGAGTCCGTGGCCCTGGTCAGTGTCGGCGCCGACAACGACTACGGCCACCCTGCGGCCCGCACGATCATGACCGTGGCAGGCACCGGCGCCCGGATCTATCGCACCGACCTCAACGGGTCGATCGCCGTCGCCCGGCGGGACGGGCAGCTCGTGGTCACCACCGAACGCGGCGGGTGATCCCTGCCCCGGTCGTCCCGCGCGCGACGTTCCGTCCTCCCGGACCTGCCCCGGGATGCCCACCGTGGCGCGGCAGTGGGGGTGGCGGCTGGCATGCTAGGGCCCGTGGATGGAACCAACCCGTTCGGGCGTGTGCTGCTGGTCACCGGGCCGGAGACCCTGCTCGCCGAGCGGGCGGTGTCCGACTTCGTGGGGCTCGCCACGCGCGAGCGCCCGGACGCGGCCGTGAACCGCCTGGAGGCCGTCCAGCTCGACGCGGGGACGCTCGCCGAGGCCGCGGGTGGTTCGTTGTTCGCGTCCGCCTCGGTGGTGGTGGTCTCCGGCCTCGGCGACCTGCCGGCGGAGGTCGCCGACCCGTTGGTCGCCCTCGCCGGCGACCCCGGTCCCGACCTTGCGCTCGTGCTCGTCCACGCCGGGGGGAACAAGGGCAAGGGCGTGCTCGACCGGCTGCGGAAGCTGCGTCTGGAGGTGGCCGACTACCCGGCGTTCAAGCCGTGGGAGATGCCCCGGTTCGTCGCCGAGGAGGTGCGCCGCCAGAAGGGACGCGCCGACCAGGCGGCCGCCGCCGCGCTGGTCGAGGCCGTCGGCACCGACACTCGCTCGCTCGCCGCGGCCGTCCGCCAGTTGCTCGACGACTCCGCCGACGGCGTGCTCAGCGAGGCGGCCGTGCGCCGCTACTTCGGCGGCCGCGCCGAGGTGACCAGCTTCGCCGTGGCTGACGACGTGCTCGGTGGCCGGGCCGACGGCGCGCTCGGCAAGCTGCGCTGGGCGCTGTCCACGGGTGTGCCGCCGGTGCTGATCACCAGCGCGCTGTCGAACAACCTGCGCAGCCTCGGCAAGTACCTCGACGGCCGGGACTCCCGGCTGCGCGACGCCGAACTGGCCCGCGTGATCGGCGTCCCGCCGTGGAAGCTGAAGGACCTCTCCCGGCTCTCCCGGGACTGGAAGCCGCAGGCCGTTGCACAGGCGATCCAGGTGGTCGCGGTCGCGGACGCCCAGATCAAGGGTGCCGCCAGCGACCCGGGTTTCGCCCTCGAGCAGGCGGTGCTGAAGGTGATCGGCTGCCGCGGTCGCGACCGGCGCTGAGCGCGAACGGGCCCGGGAACGACAAACGCCGCCCGGGTCACCGGACGGCGGTTGGCGAGGAAGTTGTTACAGCGCGGCGGCCTTGGCGGCGATCGCCGACTTGCGGTTCGCGGCCTGGTTCTTGTGGATGACGCCCTTGGACGCAGCCTTGTCCAGCGCCCGGGTGGCGGTCTTCGCCAGCTCCTGGGCCTTGGCGGTGTCGCCGTCGGCGACGGCCTCGTTGAACTTGCGGACGTGCGTACGCAGGCCGGACTTCACGGCCTTGTTCCGCAGCCTGGCCTTCTCGTTGGTCAGGATCCGCTTCTTCTGAGACTTGATGTTCGCCACGCCGGTGACCCTCTTCGCTGGTGATTCTGGCTTGTCGCGCCACGCAGACGCGACTGTGAACTCTATCAGCCCGTCCCGACCCCCTCAAATCGACCCCCACCTGCCGAGTTGTCAGAGTCTTGGTCGGTCATGGGCGAATGAAATTCTGACAAGTCGGCGGAGGAGAGGGCCGGGGGTTGCGTCCGGTATCGTGGGCTGGCTCCCGCTACCAGGAAAGTGCATGCCTGTTCCCGTTCCCGGCAAGACCCCTCCCGCGCTGATTCGCAAC
>JAGQUI010000523.1 GCA_020438595.1 Propionibacteriaceae bacterium
TCGCTGGAGAGCCGCACGCTGGCCTGGAACGTGTGCTCGGCGTCCTCCACCCGCCCGGCGAACAGGTGGACGCGGCCGATGTGGTGGTCGACGATCAGGGACGCGAGCGTGTCGGAGTGCTCCTTCGCCAGCCGCCCCGCGCGCAGGTAGCACTCGGCCGAGCGCTCGTCGTGGCCCAGCACGGACTCCGCGCGACCGAGCCCGACCAGCGCCAGCGCCGAGCCCCAGGCATCCCCGACGCTCTCGAAGAGCTCCAGCGAATGGGTGAGTTCGGCGAGTCCGTCCGCGGCGTCCGCTCCCGGCAGGGAGATCCGGGTGAACGCGGCGCACGCACGCGAAAGGGCCTCGCCGTTGACGTCCCCGGTCTCCAGGAACCGCCGGGTCGACTCGTCGAACACCGCGGCCACGCCGGCGGACGGACGCAGCCACATGTCCACCCAGGCGACCAGGAACTCCGCCACCGCCCGCGTGTGCTCGTTCACCGCGGCCGACCCTTCCGCAAGGAGCTCCTCCATCCACACCCGCACCTCGCCGAAGTGGCCACCGAACCACCAGAACACCACCAGCGCCCAGGCGAGGTCGGCGGCGTCGTCGGGGCGGCCCAGCCCGACCGCGTACCTCACCGCCAGCCGCAGGTTCGGCAACTCCGACTCGAGCCGGGCCGCCGTCTGCACCTGCCCGGACCCCCGCAGGGCCGGCCGCAGCCGGATGGCGAGATCCTTGTAGTAGCCGGCATGCGCGGCCCGCAGCAGGTCCTGCTCGCCGCGCGCGGCGAGCAGCCCTTCCGCGTACTGCCGCACCGGATTGGGCATCGCGAACACTGGCAGCCCGGACGCGTCCTGCTGGCGCAGCAGCGAGTTGTCCACCAGCGCGGCCAGGCCCTCGAGCTCGCGGTTCGCCCACGGACGCGTCGCGCCGATCGCCTCGACCGCCTCGTAGCTGAAGCCCGGGGCGAACACCGACAGGTCCGCGAGCAGGTCCCGCTCCCCGGCGGTGAGCAGGTTGCAGCTCCACTCGATGGTCGCCTGCAGGGTGCGCTGGCGCTGCGGCACGTCCCGGGCCGCCGAGGCGAGGAGTTCGAGAGGCCGGTCCAGCCGCTGCAGGATCGCCTGCGGCGTCAGCGTCCGGACGCGGGCGGCGGCCAGTTCGATCGCCAGCGGGGAACCCTCCAGGTGCCGGCAGACGTCGCTCACGGCAGCCACGTTGGCGTCGGTCAGAGCAAAACCGCCCTGCACGGCACGCGCCCGCTCGACGAACAGCTGCACGGCCTCGTAGCCCGACGAGGCCTCGACCGTCGGCTCCTGCTCAACGTCCGGCGTGGTCAGGCCACCCAGCTCGTACACGTACTCGCCGCGGATCCGCAGCACCGCCCGGCTGGTGACCAGGAACGTCGCGTGCGGCGCCGCGGCGTACAACCCGACGATGGTCGGGGCGGCGTCCACCAGCTGTTCGAAGTTGTCCAGCACGATCAGCACCCGGCGCTGGGCGAGGGCGACCGGCAGCCGGTCAGCGATCGACGCCTCGCCGCTCTCGCCGATGCCCACGGCCTTCGCGATCGAGGGCAGCAGCAGCTGGGCGTCGACGACGTCCTCCAGCGCCACGAACGCCACCCCATCGGCGAAGCGCGGCCCGGCGCGCAGCGCCACCTCGATCGCCAGCCGGCTCTTGCCGATCCCGCCCGTGCCCACGATCGACACCACGCGGGCGTGGCGGTCGTCCAGCAGGGCGATCAGGTCCTCGACCTCAGCCGCCCGGCCCACGATCGGCGTGTACGGCGGCGGTACCTGTGCGTACACGGGACTGGCCTCGGGCTCGATCACGGGCAGCCCGGACAGGTCGTCCGAGACGGCCTGGAACCGTTCAGCCAGAAGGGTGGAGAGGTCGTTGACCAGATGGTTGCGCAGTTCGTCCTCGGTCCGGAAGGTGACGTAGCTCGCGGTGTCGTCAGCCTGGATCTGCTTGATCAGCCCCGCCAGCCGCTCCTCACGCGCGTTGCTGGACTTGAGGTAGATCAGCTTCGGCATGCGTGGATCGGCCAGCCGGTACTCGTCCTCCAGTCCGGAGATCGCCTCGCCCGGCGCGATCCAGCCGTACCGCTCCCAGTAGATGCCGACGAACACGTCGCTCTGCTCGAGGTACGACCGGTAGAGCTTGCGTGGCGGGTGCGGCCGGGCGCCGAGCTCGAACATCACCGGGGCAAGGTGCAGCCGTTCGATCGCCGCGCGGGCGGCGCGACGTTCGGCCGCCAGCTCGCCGAGGGTG
>JAGQUI010000524.1 GCA_020438595.1 Propionibacteriaceae bacterium
GGCGTCCACGATCTCGTCGAGCAGCGTGTCGGGGGTGTAGCCGAGCAGGGCGGTGGCCTGCGCGTAGCTCACCCCGTCCTCACCGGCGCCGCCCAGCAACTGGTCGAGCACGGACAGCGAGTCGCGCACCGAGCCGGCACCCGCCCGCACGACCAGCGGCAGCACGGCCGGCTCGACCGCGATGCCCTCGGCGTCGCACAGGGTGGCCAGGTACGTCGACAGCGTCTTCGGCGGCACCAGCCGGAACGGGTAGTGGTGGGTGCGCGAGCGGATCGTGCCGAGCACCTTGTCCGGCTCGGTGGTGGCGAACACGAACCGGACGTGCGGCGGCGGCTCCTCGACGACCTTGAGCAGCGCGTTGAAGCCCTGCGGCGTCACCATGTGCGCCTCGTCGATGATGTAGATCTTGTAGCGGCTGTGCACGGGCGCGAAGAAGGCCCGCTCCCGCAGTTCGCGGGCGTCGTCCACACCGCCGTGGGACGCCGCGTCGATCTCGATCACGTCGATGCTGCCCGGCCCGCCCCGGGCCAGGTCGCGGCAGGACTGGCACTTCCCGCACGGTGTGGGCGTGGGCCCCTCGGCGCAGTTCAGGCAGCGGGCGAGGATGCGGGCCGAGGTGGTCTTGCCGCAGCCGCGCGGTCCGGAGAACAGGTAGGCGTGGTTCACCCGGTTGTTCACCAGCGCGCGTTGCAGCGGCTCGGTGACGTGCTCCTGGCCGATCACCTCGGCGAAGGTGTCGGGACGGTAGCGGCGGTACAGCGCGAGCGGCGTGTCGGGACGGGTGATCTGCGTGGCGGGCTCGCGCAGCGCGTCCACCACCTCCATCAGGGACGCGGTGACCTCCTCCTCGGAGCGCCGGTGCGGGCCCACGCCGGCACGCGCTTCCTCGGCGTCGGCGGGCAGGTCCTCGACGGCCGGGGAGTCGTCAGGCTCGCTGCCGAAGAGGTCGGGCCCGTCCTGCTCGAAGAGCTCCAGGGGCTCCTCTTCGAACAGGTCGTCGTCGCGCTCGTCCACGGGGTGAACCTTACGGGTAGCCGGTGACAATTCCGATCCCGGGCCCGGAAATGCAGCGGCCCCCGCGCACCCGGTAGAGCTCACTTACCCTTGCTGTCTTCCGACCCTGGGGGAGTTGGGCGAGGTACCGCCGCGCGGGGAACCGTGGACAAGCCTACCGGGCCCGTGGCCGCCCCCGCGAGTCAGCGTCCCCAGCAACGCCGAACGCCTCCGGAACGGAGGCGCTCGGCGAGATCGGGTCAGCGGAACCGGACGGCGTGCTGCAGCACGGGCAGGCGCTGCCGGACGCCGGCGACCGAGTCGAGGTCGAGGTCGACCACCGCCACCTCGTCGGCCTCGCCGAGTTCGAGCAGCACCGTTCCGGTGGGGTCCACGACGAGCGAGTGGCCGATGCCGGTCGGCGTGCGTCCGTCCGCGGCGGACGGGGGCAGGGCCTGGTCGACCGCGACCACGAAGCAGGTCGAGTCCATGGCGCGGGCGGTGACCAGGGTGCGCCACTGGTGCAGCTTCGCCTCGCCCGGGGCCCAGGACGCGGGCAGCAGGACCAGTTCGGCGCCGAGCCCGGCGAGGTGGGTGAACAGCGCGGGGAACCGGACGTCGTAGCAGGTGGCCAGCCCGATCGTGTGCCCGCCGAGCGCGATGGTGACCGGCTGCGTCCCGGCCGCGATCTGGCGCGACTCGGCGTAGCCGAGCGCGTCGAACAGGTGCAGCTTGTCGTAGCGGGCCTCGACGGCTCCGGTGACCAGCAACGTGTTGTGGACGCGGGGGGAGTCCGTCGTGGTGAACATGCCGACGACGATCGTGACGCCCAACTCCGCCGCGATCTGCCGGACGCCGCTCGCCCACGGCCCGTCGAAGGGCTCGGCCGCGTCGGCCCGGGGCCGGGCGAACGAGCACATGGTTGCCTCGGGGAACACCACCAGCTCCGCGCCCCGGGACGCGGCTTCGGCCGCGCGCGTCCGCACGATCTCGAGGTTGGCGGCCGGGTCGGTGGTTGCCGCGACCTGGACGAGGGCGATCCGCATGCGTCCAGCGTGTCACGGCCCGGCCGGATCCGCGCCCCCGTTCGTCGGGGACGGTTCCGTTTCGGTTCGCATGGTGTGTCCCCATTCCCGTTCGCGGGGACGGTTCCGTTTTGGTTCAGCCGCTGACTAGGGGTGGAGGCCGGTGGACCGGAATGGGGACGGACCCTTGAACCGGAATGGGGACAGACCCTTGAACCGGAATGGGGACAGACCTCTGAACCG
>JAGQUI010000525.1 GCA_020438595.1 Propionibacteriaceae bacterium
CATCGGCGAGCCCGAGTTCGCCGAGGTCACGGGCATGCTGCGCGACGTGCTGACGCGAGCCGCCGAGCTGCTGTAGGGCCGCCTCCGCCGGTTCCGCGCACACCGCGCCGGAGGCCGCGCTCAGTCGTCCATGGCCTCGATGCCCAGTTCGGCCAGTTCGGCCATGCCGGCCCGCAGCCGCTGGACCAGCTGCGGGTCGGGGGGCTGCCAGTCGAGGACCTCCTCGACGACCCGCACCGGCCCGGTGGTGCGGTACGACCGGGTGGGATTGCCGGGAAACCGCTTGTCGGTGACGTTGGGATCATCCTCGATCGCGCCGAGAGGCTCGACCCGGTAGACCCGGCCCGGACCATCGCCCCGGGCGAGTTCGGCCGCCAGCGGCGCCCCGTCCGCGCTGGCCGTGACGTAGATGTGGTTGGCGACCCGCCGCGAACCGTAGTTCGACCGCCAGCCGGGGGTGAGCAGGTCGCCGGAGCGCAGGTCGGCCCTCGTCCCGTGGAAGAACGGGCCGGGGTCGTCCACCACCCTCGGTGTGGGCGCGGGGTCACGCAGCAGCGAGTCCAGCCGGTGGACCAGGCCGGCGACCCGGCTCCGCCCCTGCGGCGCCCGCGGGTAGCGGGCCAGCACGGCCCGGACGGTCGGGTCGGCCCGCCCGGCGGCGGCGGTGAGCACGTACTCCCGGCCACGGGGTCGTCCCCCCGCGCGAGTTCGGCGGCCCGGGCGGCGTGGGCGGCGGCGCCCAGGATGTGCCGCAGTTGCGTGGCGTTCGCCAACGGATGCAGGTAGGCGGCCGCCGCCGCATCGCCGGCCGCGAGGGCCGCGTACCGCGCCGCCTCGGTGGGCGCACCCTTCGCGGCGCGATGGGCCTCGACGGCGGCGGTGCGCTGCAGGCGCGACCGGGCGGCACCGGCCGCGAAGACCCGGGCGGCGTCCAGCGCGTCGGCGGGGCGCGGGTCGTCCGGAGACGCCTTCGTGAACAGGATGAGCGCGGGCTCGGCGCACGCCGCGGCGAACCCGGCCACGGCACGCAACTCCTCCATCGTCAGCTCGAAGTCAGGATTCTGCATCCGGCGAGTGTCGCACACCACGCACGGACGTCACTCGGGGTCGTCGCCCGCAGCCGGTGAGGTGATCCGCCGGCGGATGGCCAGCGCGGCCGCGGTGGCCGGGGTGGCCAGCGTCGCCCCGATGATGCCCGCGATCGTCGCCCCGGCGATGGTCGAGACCAGGGTGACGATCGGGTGCAGTTCCAGTGCGGTCCCGCTGACCCGCGCCAGCACCACGGTCTGGACCACGTTCTGCACGACGAGGATGACCGCGAGCAGGATCACGGCGGTGCGCAGGTCGGTGGAACCCAGCGCGATCAGCGTCGCGAAGGCCCCGGAGAAGATCGCGCCGAGGTAGGGGACGTAGGAGGTGGTCAGGGTGATGATCGCGATCGTGAACGCCAGCGGCACCCCCAGCAGCCAGGCCGCCACCCCGGTCAGGACCGCGGTGACGACCGCGGAGATCGTCAGGCTCCAGAAGTAGCGCCGCACGGCGGTGACGCCGTCGTCGATGATCGCCGCCCCGGTCTCCGGGGAGGTACCGAGCCGTCCCCCCACCCAGGTGGTGATCCCGTGCCAGTCGGACAGCATGTAGTAGAGGATGAACACGCCGATCACGCAGCCCATGACCAGCGCGACGGTGTGGGAGACCAGCCCCGTGACCAGGCCACCCAGCCCGTCCACGAGGTAGCCCGTGAGCGTGCCGGCCTCCCCGGCCAGGTCATTGCCCGGATCGATGCCCTGGGCGACGAGCCAGTCCCGGATGGTGCCGAACCCGGCCTGCAGCTGGGTCGAGATCTGGGCCCCCTGGTCGCGCAGGCCGATGACCACCAGCCAGACCGAGCCGACCACCACGATCGCGAGCGTGACCAGCACGAGCGCCGCGCCGGCCTGGCGCGGCAGGCCGATCCGGGTGAGCCAGGTCACCACCGGCACCAGCAGCGCGCCGATCACGAAGGCGAGGACCAACGGCACCACGACGCCGGAGAACAGCGACAGCAGCCAGAACACGGCCCCGGCGAGCAGCAGGATCCCCAGCAGCAGCCAGGCGTTGCGTCCCCAGGTCCGCAGCCACGCCGCGGCGTCCTCGCGCGGTTCCGACCCGGCATCCACGCTCTGATCGTATCCGCCGCCCGGCCCGTCCGCGGCACCCGCAAGGGGTGATCCGGGCGTGGCTAGAGTGGCGCGCATGGCTGCACCGGAACGGAACTGGG
>JAGQUI010000526.1 GCA_020438595.1 Propionibacteriaceae bacterium
AGCGGTCGGTGCGTCCGTGCGCTGGATCGACTTCGACCCGGCCACCGGCGAGGTGGACGCCGCCAGCGTCGCGGCCGCCATCGCTCCGGGCACCCGCCTGGTCGCGATCACCGCGGCGTCCAACCTGATCGGGACCCGGCCCGACCTGCCCGCCATCGCGGCCGCCGCGCACGCCGTCGGCGCCCTGCTCTGGGTGGACGGCGTGCACTACGCGGCGCACGAGTTCGTGGACGTGCCCGCCCTCGGGGCCGACTTCTTCGTCTGCTCGCCGTACAAGTTCCTCGGCCCGCACTGCGGCGTGCTCGGGGCGTCCCCGGAGCTGCTGGAAACCGTCCACCCCGACAAGCTGCTGCCGTCCACCGAGATCGTGCCCGAGCGGTTCGAGCTGGGCACGCTGCCGTACGAGCAGCTGGCCGGGGTCACCACCGCCGTCGACTTCCTCGCCGGGATCGGCGACGCGGACGGGTCGCGCCGGGAGCGGCTGCGCGCGTCCTTCGCAGCGATCGACGCCCACGAGTTCCGCCTGCGCGGCCGCCTCGAGGACGGCCTCGCCCGGCTCGGCGACGCCGTCGTCGTGCACTCCCGCGCCGCCGCGCGCACCCCGACGCTCCTGCTCAGCCTGCCCGGCCGCCGCACCTGGGACGCCTACCAGTTTCTCGCCACGCGCGCGGTGCTGGCCCCGGCCGGCTCGTTCTACGCCTACGAGCCGTTCCGGCGGCTCGCCCTGCCCGACGCGCACGGCCTGCGGCTGGGCCTGGCCCCGTACAGCACGGACGAGGACGTCGACCGGGTGCTCGACGGGCTGGCGGCCTTCCTCCACAGCCCGTCCTGAGCCCGTCGGAGGACTCAGGCCGCGCCGCCCCATGCGGCGGTGGCGGTGACGACTGTCGGTGGCGGCGGCGATACTGACCGCCATGAGCTACGACGAGGAGTTGGCCGGACGGGTCAGGGCTGCGCTGTCGTTCACCGACGGTGTCACCGAGAAGCGGATGTTCGGCGGGCTGGCGTTCCTGGTCTGCGGGCACCTGGTGGCCGCCGCGAGCCGCAGCGGCGGCCTGATGCTGCGCCTCGACCCGGGCGTGGCCGCGGAACTGGTGGACGGCGAGCAGGTGCGTCCCTTCCGGATGAACGGGCGCGACCTGGGCGGTTGGCTGTACCTCGAGCCCGACGCGGTGGACGGCGACGCCGAACTGCGCCAGTGGCTGGATCGGGGGCTGGCGTTCGTCGGGACCCTGCCGCCCAAGTAGCGGGAGCTCCTCAGAGAAGCGCTACCCGACCATGCGCTACCGCTACCGGGTGGCGAGGTACTCGCGCAACTGCTGCACGACGAACGCGTGGTCGTCGAGCTGCGGCAGGCCGGAGACGCCGACCGTACCGATCACGGTGCCGCCCTTCAGCCGGATCGGCACCACTCCGCCGTGGGCGGCGTAGGTGTCGATGTCGAGCCGGGAAGCGCTGTCGAAGTCCTTGCCGCCCTCACGGAACTGCTCACCCACGGCCAGGGACGCCCTGCCGTAGCGCAGCGCCACCCTGGTCTTGCGGGCCAGCCACTCGTCGTTGTCGGCGCTGGAGCCGGGCAGGGCGGCGTGGAAGACCCGCTGCTGGCCCAGCATGATCCCGATCGCGATCGGCAACTCCTCCTCCGCCGCCGCCTGGCGCATCCGCGCGCCGAGCAGCCAGGCGTCGTCCAGGGTGAAGTCGTCGAACCGAAGTTCGTGCTCCTCCCGCTCCAGCTGTTCCGCCAACTCGCCCATCGATGGTCTCCGTTCTCTCGTCGCGAGCTTACGACGACTGCGTGGAAGACTGGCGGCATGCGCGTACACCTGGGTTGCGACCATGCCGGACTCGACCTCAAGGACCACCTGATCGCCTGGCTCACCGGGCACGGCCACGAGCCGGTCGACCACGGCCCGTTCAGCTACGACGCCGAGGACGACTACCCCGTCTTCTGCCTGCGGGCGGCCGAGGGCGTCGTGGCCGACCAGGCCGCCGGCGTCGAGGCGCTCGGCGTGGTGATCGGCGGGTCGGGCAACGGCGAACAGATCGCGGCGAACAAGGTGGCCGGCGTCCGCTCGGCCCTGGCCTGGTCGGACGACACGGCACGGCTGGCGCGGGAGCACAACGACGCGAACGTGATGGCGGTGGGCGGACGGATGCACCCGCTGGAGGACATGACCCGGTTCGTCGAGATCTTCCTCGCCACCCCGTTCAGCGGCGCCGAGCGGCACGCGCGCCGGATCGGCATGCTCGCCGACTA
>JAGQUI010000527.1 GCA_020438595.1 Propionibacteriaceae bacterium
CGGCGAGGGCTGCACCTGCGGCCCCGACTGCGCGTGCAGTACCACCCATGCGCCGGCGGCGGCCCTCGAACGCGAACTCGTCGTCGTGGGGGCCGCGGCCCCCGTCGCCACGGCCGCGCCCACCGCGCTGGCGCACAGCTGCCACGAGGAGCGTCCGGTCGGCAGCACGAAGTACCGCCTGGCCGCACTGAGCGACTTCGCGATGAACTTCGGCATGTTCTGGATGAGCACGGGCCTGATGATCGCGATCCTGCCGTTCTTCGCCCTCTTCGCCTTCTGACCCCCGACCCCCACACAGACGCTCCCGAAATTCGAGTTTGCTCCCGAAATTTCGGGAGCGTTCTCGAATTTCGGGAGCGAACGCAACGGGTGGGACGCGTGGGGCGGCGGGCCGTGCTCGGCAGGCTCGACCGGCCGGGAGGGTGGACCGAGTTAGGAACCGTCCCCAACTCGGTCCACGGCGCGGTCAGAAGCCGTGCTTGGCGCGGCTCTCCTGCTCCTGGGCGCGGAACAGGCCGAACCGCGGCATGAACTTCTCCCAGTCGATCGCGTGCGCATCGATCTCGGGGCCGTCGATGCAGGCGTGCTTGCGGACCAGCTGGCCATCCTCGGTGACCGGCACCATGCAGGCGCCGCACATGCCGGTGGCGTCCACCATGATCGAGTTCAGGGACGCCACGGTCGGCACCCCGTACGGCTTGGTCAGGTCGGACACCGCGCGCATCATCATCGGCGGGCCGATCGTGACCACCTCGGCGATCGGACGCCCGGAGCCTGCCTGGTTGGCCTTCAGCATCGCCTCCAGCGGAGTGGTGACGAAGCCCTGCACGCCCACCGAGCCGTCGTTCGTGGCGTAGATCACGTCCAGCTGGTCGCCGAACTCCGCCTTGATCCGCCCGATCCGCTCCTCCGGGCCGTCCCAGAACATCAGGTCGGCGCTGCGGAAGCCCGAGATCAGCGTGACGTGGTTGCCCAGCCGCAGGTGCTCGCGCATGATCGGGTACACCGGCGGCAGGCCCAGCCCGCCCGCCGTGAACACGACCGTGGTGTCATCGGGGTACCGCTCCAGGTCGCTCGGCCGCCCCAGCGGACCGGCCACGCCGGCCAGCGCCTGGCCCACCCGCATCTGGTTGATCATGATCGTGCTCGAGCCCATGCTCTGCACCACCAGCGTGATCGTGCCAGCCTTGGCATCCCAGTCGGCCAGGGTGAGCGGGATCAGCTCCCCGTCCTGGGTGGGCAGGACGCGGACGAACTGCCCGGCCTGCGCCGTGCGCGCGATCACCGGCGCCCGGACGGTGAACTCCTCGATGCCCACGCTGAGGTGCGTCTTCGCCACGATCGTCGCGGCCTCGCCGGCCAGCTCGGTGTACGCCAGCGCCCGCGCCACCCGCGAGGTGACCTCGTCGGGCTCGAAGTGCTCGATGGTGCGGACGATCTCCCGCGCCGCCGACTGGCCGTCGCCGGCCGCCCGGATCGCCGTGGAACCGCCGCGCGCCGCGTCGCCGCCGGTGAAGACGCCGGCCAGCGTGGTCTCCTTCGAACCCTCGCCGGCCTGCTCGATGGTGCCGTACTTCGACACCACCAGCCGCGGCTCGGAGTCCTTGATGATCGGGTTCGCCGAGTTGCCCAGCGCCATGATCACCAGGTCGGCCGGGATCTCGGTCGTGCGCCCGGTGGCCACCGGACGCCGGCGCCCGGACCCGTCCGGCTCGCCCAGGCCCATGATCTCCACCGTCGCGGACGTCACAAAGCCCTGCTCGTTGCCCACGAACTCCACCGGCGAGCGCAGCACGGCCAGCTCGATGCCCTCCTCGAGGGCGTGCTCGAGCTCCTCCACGCGGGCCGGCATCTCCGTGCGCGTGCGCCGGTAGACGATCGTCACGTGGCCGCCGAGCCGGCGGGCGGTGCGGGCCGCGTCCATCGCGGTGTTGCCGCCGCCGATGATCAGCACCTGCGTCTCCGCCACCATCGGGAGCGGCGTCTCGTGGTCGCCCCGGTGCGCCTGCATCAGGTTCACCCGGGTGAGGAACTCGTTGGCGCTCATCACGTTCAGCAGGTGCTCACCGGGCACGTTCAGGAACCGCGGCAGGCCGGCGCCGCTGCCCACGAACACCCGGGCGAACCCGGCGTCCCGCAGTTGCTCCAACGTGGCGGTCTTGCCCACCACGAAGTTCGTCACGAACCGCCCGCCGAGCTGGCCGATCTTGGCCACCACGTCGTCGATCAGCTCGTTCGGCAGCCGGAA
>JAGQUI010000528.1 GCA_020438595.1 Propionibacteriaceae bacterium
GGGCGCAACTTCGTCCGCACGATGGCCGACCTGGCCGCGAAGGGGGTCTCCCCCAGCGTCGTGGACGACCAGTTCGGACGACTCACCTTCACCACCGACCTCGCGGCCGGCATCGTCCACCTGCTCGGCTCGGGGGCGCCGTTCGGCACGTACAACCTGAGCAACGACGGTCCGGTGCAGTCGTGGTGCGACATCGCCAGGGACGTGTTCGAGCTGTCCGGACGCTCCCGCGACGACGTGAGCGGCACCAGCACCGAGGCCTACAGCGCCGGCAAGGCGGTCTCGCCGCGGCCGCGGCACAGCACGCTCGACCTGACCCGGATCAAGGCCTCGGGCTTCGCCCCGGCGCCGGCCGCTGAGCGGCTGCGGGAGTACCTGTCCGCCGCGGGCTAGATCGGTTCGGAACCGGGCCGTAATCCGGCGCCGCTAGACTCCGGGACCCGGGCGGCAGACGGGAGAGGACCCCTGATGATTCGCACCCGCGACGACCTGGCGGCGTACCAGGCCGCCGACGCGTACATGAACGGCGTCGATCGCTGGCGGCCCCGGCATGCCCTCACCCGCGGAGTGGTCCATTTCCTGCACGTGATGCGGCTGTGCGAGTTCTGGGAGAACCAGCGCGGTCCGCTCGCCCGTCTGGTCACGCCGTTCTACAAGGTGCGGAGGCGTCGAACCCAGCCCGGCCGGTGGTTGATCGACCCACCCGCTGGGCAGATGTGCGCACCGGGCCTGCACGGCTGCCCGAACCTTTGCGAAGACGGTCCGGCTCTGGCAGACTGGCAAATGGCCGATACCGCTTGGGGGAGTAGGACCGGCCCAGCCAATCCGGGGGGTTTGGCTGTTGGGGGACTTTTGGTCTGAGCCGGGGGGATCATGACCACTTTCAGCGCATATCTTGACGCACTCGCCAGCAACGCAGCCTCGAAGCAGGGTGCCCGCAAACACTGGCTCATCTCGGGCGTCGCGCAGCACATCTTCCTGATCGCGGTGGACGTCGTCGTGCTCACGGTCGCGATGCTGATCGCGGTCCAGGCACGGGGCCTGGTGCCGTTCGACGGCGGGGACTTCAGCCACCAGTTCGTGTTCCTCGCGCCCGCGCTCGGCGCGGTGTGGCTGGGGCTGATCCACGCGTTCGGGGGCTACCAGCTGCGCTACCAGCGTGCCGGGGCCACCGAGTACAAGCGTGTGGTGATGGCGTCCTTCGCGATGGCCGGCGCGGTCGGCATCGGCAGCTACCTGGCCAAGGCGGAGTTCCCGCGCGGGGTCTACGTGCTGCTGTTCACGATCGGCACGGCCGGGCTGGTGACGGCCCGCTTCGTGCGCCGGCACGCGATGCACGCGATCCACCGCCAGGGCGCCCTGTTGACGCCGGTGATGGTCGCGGGCAACAGCGGCCACGTGGACGCGATCGCCAAGGTGCTCCGCAGGGAGACCTGGCTGGGCTACCGCGTGGTTGGCGCGGTGACCAGCGACCGGGCCGACCAGACGCCGGGCGGCCTGCCCGTGCTCGGCTCGATGGACGACACCGTCGAGGTGATCGGCGAGCACGGCATCGCGACCGTGATCTTCGCCGAGGGCGCCTTCGCCAGCCCGGCGGACTTCCGCCGGATGGCCTGGGAGCTCGAGGAGCAGGACACCCAGATGATCGTCGTGCCGGCGCTGACCGATGTCAGCGCGCAGCGGCTGGACGTCCGGCCGGTGGCGGGCCTGCCGCTGGTCGACGTCGATCGCCCCCAGGCGATCGAGGCGGCCCGCTGGATCAAGCGCACCTGGGACCTGGTCGGATCGGCGATCCTGCTGGTCCTGATCGCGCCGGTGATGGGCCTGGTGGCCCTCGCCATCAAGCTCGAGGACGGTGGGCCGGTGATGTTCCGGCAGACCCGCGTCGGGCTCAAGGGGCAGACGTTCGAATGCCTCAAGTTCCGCAGCATGTGCATCGACGCCGAAGCTCGCCTGGCCGCACTGATGGCCCAGAACGAGGGCGCCGGCCCGCTGTTCAAGATGACGCACGACCCGCGGATCACGCGGGTGGGCCGGTTCATCCGCCGGTTCTCACTCGACGAGCTTCCGCAACTCTGGAACGCCCTCCGCGGCGACATGAGCCTGGTAGGACCCCGCCCGGCACTGCCCACGGAGGTAGCTCAGTACGACTCCGATGCCCGACGCCGGTTGGACGTGCGTCCGGGTCTGACGGGCCTGTGGCAGGTCTCAGGACGCTCCAACCTCTCCTG
>JAGQUI010000529.1 GCA_020438595.1 Propionibacteriaceae bacterium
CGCCCCGCAGGTCTCGCTGCCGTCGCTGTTCGAGGCCGCGGCCGCCGGGGTGCCGGACGCCGTCGCCGAGGCCACCCGGATCAGCGCGGGGATCGCCACCGCCGTGCAGCTCGTCGTGCTCACCCAGGGCTCGTCGCGGGTCGTGCTCGGCGGCGGGGTGGTGCACGCAGCGAGGGGTCTGGTCGACGAGGTGCGCCGGGTGCTGGCCGCCCGCGCGCGGGAGTCGGACTTCCTCGCGTCCCTCGACCTCGCGGGCCGCGTCCTCGTGCTCCCGGCGGGCTACCCGGTCGCCGCCATCGGCGCAGCCCTGGTCGGCCACACCCCCGCGACCGCCGCCGTCTGACCCGGACCGAGTTGGGGACGGTTCCTTACTCGGTCCACTCAGCCGCCGGACGCGTCCGACTCGGCGGCGGCCAGGTCGGTGTCGCCCAACTCGGTGGAGTCCAGCCAGCCGTAGGGCAGGATCACCCGCTCGCGCGGCGTGCCCTGGCGCCCCCGCGGGGCACCCAGTTCCGCTGCCGGGAAAGGCACGGACGCGTCGAGCTGCGCCAACAGGGCGTCCAGCTCGGCGAACGACGACACCATGGCGAGGCCGCGGCGCAGTTCGCCACCGACCGGGAAGCCCTTGAAGTACCACGCCATGTGCTTGCGCAGGTCGGTGAGACCGTGCTTCTCGCCGTACAGCTCGGCGAGCAACTCGGCGTGCCGGCGCACCATCGCCGCCACCTCGCCCAGGCTCGGCAGGGTGCGCCCCTGCCGTCCGGAGAACGCGTCCGCGAGGTCGCGGAACAGCCAGGGACGACCCAGGCAGCCCCGTCCGACCACGACGCCCGCGGCGCCGGTCCGCTCCACCATCCGCAGCGCGTCGGACGCCTCCCAGATGTCGCCGTTGCCCAGCACCGGGATGTCGAGCGCGTCCACGAGCGTGGCGATCGTCGCCCAGTCGGCCTCGCCGGCATAGGCCTGCCGCACGGTGCGGGCGTGCAGCGCGATCGCCGCGCAGCCCGCGTCCTGCGCGATCCGGCCCGCGTCCAGGTAGGTCAGGTGGTCCTCGTCGATGCCGAGCCGGGTCTTGATCGTCACCGGCACCCCGTATCGGTCGGCGGCCCGGACGGTCGCCCGCAGGATCGCGCCCAGCCGGTCACGCTTCCAGGGCAGCACTCCCCCGCCACCGCGCCGGGTCACCTTGGGCACCGGGCAGCCGAAGTTCAGGTCGACGTGGTGCACGCCGAACTCCGCGCACAGGATCTCGGTGGCCCTCGCCATCACGTCCGGGTCGACGCCGTACAGCTGCACCGAGCGGACGTCCTCGCCGGGGTCGAAGCGCAGCATGTCGAAGGTCTTCGGGATCCGCTCCACGATGCCGCGGGAGGTGATCATTTCGCACACGTACAACCCGGCACCCTGCTCCCTGCAGAGCTGGCGGTAGGCGGCGTTGGTGATGCCCGCCATCGGCGCGAGCACCACCGGCACCGGCACCTCAACGGCACCGCCGGAGGGCGCCTCCAGCCGCAGGGATCCGACCATTCCGCCTCCTTGTCGCGATCAGGCCACGCATCACGTCACACCCGTCTCCCGGGTCCCGATTCGACCGCTCGACGGTCGGATCACGACACCCCGGCCCGGCTCGTCAGCCTACCGACCCTTGCGCGGGAGCCTTCCCACGGTGTGTGCTCAAGACATGAGCACCGACCACAGCCGGGTCGTGGCGGCGCTGGCCGCCATCCCGCGAGCCAGGTTCCTGCCCGAGGACGTCCGTGACCGCGCCGCGCTCGACCAGCCGCTGCCGATCGGCCACGGGGCGACGAACTCCCAGCCGTGGACGGTGCAGTTCATGCTCGAACTGCTGCACCTGACCGAGGGCGACGCCGTGCTGGACGTCGGCAGTGGCTCCGGCTGGACGACCGCGCTGATCGGCCACCTCGTGGGGCCGAAGGGGTCCGTGCTCGGGATCGAGGCGGTGCCGGAACTGGTCGCCTTCGGGCGCGACAACCTGGCCGCCTTCCACCTGCCGTGGGCGCGGATCGAGCCGGCCACCCACGGTGTGCTCGGCGCGTCCGCGGCCGGTCCGTTCGACCGCATCCTGGTCTCCGCGGACGCCCACGAGCTGCCCACGGACCTGGAGTCCCAGCTCGCCGTCGGCGGCCGGATGGTCGTCCCCGCGTCCGGGGTGATGTGGGTCGTGGACCGCGAGCACGACAGCTGGCACCGTGAGCCGATCGCCGGCTAC
>JAGQUI010000052.1 GCA_020438595.1 Propionibacteriaceae bacterium
AGCAACTTCGTCCGCACGATCCAGGCCCGGCAGGGCATGCAGGTCGGGTGCCCGGAGGAGGCGTCCTGGCGGCGCGGGTTCCTCACCGACGACGAGCTGCTCGCCCGCGCGGACGTGCTCGCGAAGTCCGGCTACGGCGCCTACCTGCGCCAGCTGGTGGAGAGCCGCTGAACGGCGTCGTCCCGCCCTCCCGTGGCGGGGCCGGTAGCCGTGCGGCGTGCCCGCAATTCATCATTGGGCAAGGTGAAGAACGGGTTACGGGTCGGTTGCGAGATGTGGCCGGGCTTGGCATCGAGCGGGTGAACGGGCGATACTGGACGCGTCCGGATGGTTGGGGGATCGTCCAGACAGATGCCGACGGCGGCAGGTAGGGGGAATCCTGTCGCACATTGGGGGGAGGTTCGGCATGAACGCAATTGTTGGCCGAGAAGGTGTGGTGGGTTACGTCCCGGGTGCCTGGGACATGTTCCACATCGGGCATCTCAACATCCTGAAGCGTGCGCGTGAGCACTGCGACTGGCTGGTCGCCGGCGTGGTCACCGACGAGGCGCTCTTCGAGATGAAGAACAAGTACCCGATCGTGCCGTTCGACGAGCGGCTTGAGATCGTGGCGGCCATCGGCATCGTCGACGATGCGGTCGACGACCATTCGTCGAACAAGCTGCAGGTGTGGGAACGGGTGCACTACGACGTCCTGTTCAAGGGCGACGACTGGCGCGGCACGGCCAAGGGGAAGCGGTTGGAGCGCGACCTGGCCACCGTGGGCGCGCGGGTCCAGTACTTCCCGTACACGCTGCACACGTCGTCGACCGAGCTGCGACGCGTGCTTTCCGAGTGGTGAGCGTCCGCGTTCGATAGCGTGTGGGCCTGACCGCGGGAACGCGGTCGCCGGCCACCGGTTCTGGTCTGGGGGGATTCAGCTTTGATGCCGACGGTGCGCATTCTCGGCACCCATGGGGTGCCCGCTGCCTACGGCGGTTTCGAGACCGCTGCGGAGAACGTGGGCAAGTTCCTGGCCGCCAACGGCTGGGACGTCGTCGTGTACTGCCAGGGCGAGGGCAAGGGCCCGATCACGGAGGACACCTGGGAGGGCCTGCGCCGGGTGCACATCCCCGTCGACCTGCCGGGCTGGCGCGGCACCTCGATGTTCGACCTGCTCTCGGTCCGGCACGCCAGCCGGTACCCCGACATCTGCCTGGTCTTCGGCTACAACACGGGGATCTTCAACACCTGGCAGCGCCTGCGCCGGATCCCGCTCGTGATCAACATGGACGGGATCGAGTGGTCCCGGGCCCGGTGGGGCTTCTTCCGGCAGGCCATCCTCTACGTGAACGAGCGGATCTCGGCACTCGTCGGCAACCGCCTGATCGCCGACCATCCCGAGATCGAGGTGTATCTGCGCACCCGGGCCCCGGCTCGGAAGATCGCCATGATCACCTACGGTGCCGACGAAGTGCTGACCGCTCCGGTCGAGCCCGTGCTCGAACTCGGTCTCGAGCCGGGCCGCTACCTCAGCCTGGTCTGCCGGCCGATCCCGGAGAACTCGATCCTCGAGCTCGTCACCGGCTTCTCCGCCGAGCGCAGGGACCACCAGCTGGTCGTGGTGGGCCCCTACGACCGTTCCGACGAGTACCACGCGCAGGTGCTGGACGCCGCGTCAGACCAGGTGATCTTCCCCGGCGCCATCTACGACCAGGACCGCCTGCGGGCGCTGCGGTTCCACTCGGCGATGTACCTGCACGGGCACACCGTCGGGGGCACGAACCCGTCGCTGGTGGAGGCCATGGCCGCCGGCAACGCCGTGCTCGCGCACGACAACCCGTACAACCGCTGGGTGGCCGGCGACGGCGCCGTCTACTTCAGCTCCGCCGAGGACGTCGCCCGGCTCCTCGCCGACGTGCTCGACGGCCCTGACCGGGTCGCAGAGCTGGGGCGGGCGAGCCGGGACCGGTACCGCGAGGAATTCACCTGGGAACGGGTGGCAGGACAGTACGAGGACCTCCTCGTGGAGGTGCTCACGGAGTTCGGCCGCGCGCCGTCCGAACAGACAGGGATGAAGCAATGATCAGAATGGCCGTGGTCGGCCTCGGCAAGATGGGCATCTCGCACCTCTCCATCGCCCGAGCGCTGCCGGACGTGGAGTTGGCGGCGGTCTGCGACTCGTCCGGGATGATGCTGGACGTGCTCGGCAAGTACACCGGCCTGAAGACCTACACGTCCCTGGACAAGATGCTGGCCGAGGAGCAGCTCGACGCGGTGGTCATCGCCACCCCGACCCGGCTGCACGCGCCGATGGTGCGGGCCGCGCTGGACGCCGGGGTGGCCGTCTTCTGCGAGAAGCCGTTCAGCCTGAGCACCACCGAGAGCGAGGACCTGGCCCGGCTGGCCGCGGAGAAGGGCCTGGTCACCCAGGTCGGCTACCACAACCGTTTCGTCGGGGTGTTCTCCGAGGTGAAGCGGCTGCTCGAGGCCGGGGCGATCGGCACCGTCACCCACTCGCTCGCCGAGGCCTACGGGCCGGTCGTGCTGAAGCCGCAGGGCGGCACGTGGCGGAGCCAGAAGTCCGAGGGCGGCGGCTGCCTGTACGACTACGCCGCCCACCCGCTGAACCTGATGAACTGGTACCTCGGCGAGCCCGAGGCCGTGGGCGGCACCGTGCTCAACTCGGTGTTCTCCCGCGAGATCGACGACGAGGTCTCCAGCACCCTGATGTACGCCGGCGGCTCGACCACCCAGGTCTCGGTGAACTGGTGCGACGAGTCGGTGCGGAAGATGACCACCCGGATCACGCTGTGGGGCACGCGGGGACGGATCTTCGCCGACCGCCAGGAACTGCAGGTGTACCTGCGCGAGGACTCCCCGCAGCTCGACGGCTACCACGAGGGCTGGAACGTCAAGTACACGACCGAGCTCACCGAGCCCGTCTCGTTCTACCTGCGCGGCGAGGAGTACACCGCCCAGCTGGAGCACTTCGCGCAGCGGGTGGCGACCGGCCAGGTGGAGGGCACCAACGACTTCGCGTCGGCGGTCGTCACCGACCGGCTGATCGAGAACATGCGGGCGAACGCGGAGCAGCCCGGCGCGTCCATCACCGGCGACCTGCCGCAACGGGCACCCGTGGCGAGAGCGCGGCGGTTCCCGCTGAACCTGATCGACCGGCTGCGCCGGCACTGAGCCACCAGGAAAGGAAGGCAGGAAGATGGAGCGACTCCTCCTGGGCGACAACCAGTTCTTCGGCGTCAACCACATGTCCGAGGAAAAGGCCCGCCAGCAGCAGATGCAGTTCCAGGACGACGAGGCGATCATCGACGTCCTGAAGGCCGCGTACGCCGAGGGCATCCACACGTTCATGTGCACGACGCACGACCGGATCGCGACGATCGCGGACTACTTCCGCGAGCACCGCAGCGAGTACCCGGAGTTCACGTTCCTGCCGGGGATGCCGTACGCGCACAAGTACGCGAACGCGGTCACCACCGACGGCATGATCGGCGCGGTGCAGCGGTTCCTGCCCGACGGCGGGCTGCTCGACGCCGCCGTCCGCGGCACCCGGTCGCTGGCGCGCAAGGACATCGAGGGCGTGGTCACGCTGCTGATCGACGCGGAGATGAAGATGTTCGCGGGCCTGCCCACCCCGGTGGTCTGGCTGCAGAACGTGGTCACCGACCTGCTGCTCGGGATGGGCTTCGACGGCGCCTTCGAGGTGTTCGCCCGGCACATCCGGGAGAAGTACGACGCCGAGCCGGGCTTCATCACGATGAACCTGCCGATGCTCGCCGAACGGCTGAACAGGGTCGGTGTCGAGAACCCGCTGATCTGCTCGAACATCAACAAGCTCGGCTTCCGCATGTCGGGCGGGATCGACGCCTACCAGCGTGCGCTCGAGACCAGCCGGTTCCGGGCGGTCGCCATGTCGGTGTACGCGTCCGGCGCCATCCCCGCCGAGGAGGCCATCGAATGGGTCTGCGCGCAGCCCCACATCGAGGCGATCGTGTTCGGTGCGTCGTCCGCGCGGAACATCGCGAGCACGCGGCAACTGGTCGACCGCTACTGGGGACCCGTCCCCACGCCGGTCGCGGCGCCGGTCTAGGGCGATCCGATGCGCGCGGACCCTCGTACCGTCCTCGTTGCGAACCCCGGCGCCGACCTGTTCGGTTCGGACCGGATGCTGCTGGAGACGGTGCGGGGCCTGTCCGGAGCCGGCTACCGGGTGGTCGCCACCGTGCCGCAGGACGGTCCACTGGTCGCCGAGCTGGACGCGGCGGGTGGTGAGGTGGTCGTTCAGCCCACCCCGATCCTGCGCAAGGGCCTGATGAACCCGCGCGGGCTGCTGACGCTGCTGCAGCAGTCCCTGGCCGCGATCCCCGGCAGCTGGCGGCTGATCCGTTCCTCGGGTGCCGCCACCCTCGTGGTGAACACCATCACGCCGCCCCTGTGGCTCGTTCTCGGGCGGCTCGCGCCCGGGGTGCAGGTCGTCTGCCACGTGCACGAGGCCGAGCAGGCGCTACCCGCCCCGCTCCGGCGGCTGCTGTATCTGCCGTTGTTCGCAGCCCACCGCGTGATCGCCAATAGCGAGCACAGCCTTGCCGTGCTCGCCGGGAGTGCGCCGCGCCTGGCCCGCCGCGCGGTGGTCGTCCACAACACTGTCCCGGGTCCGGCCCGTGTGGTGGCAGCTCGTCCGGTGCCAGAACCGCCGCTGCGACTGCTGTACGTCGGCCGCCTGTCCGAACGAAAGGGCGTGCTGGTCGCCCTCATCGCGCTGGCGGAACTGAGGGCGCGCGGACTGGCCGCCCGGCTGCGATTGGTGGGCTCGGTGTTCGAGGGCAACGAGGCGTTCCTGTCGGCGATGCGCGACCGGATCGCCGAGCTCGACCTCGCCGGGAGCCTCGACCTCGTCGGGTTCCGGGCGGACGTCTGGCCAGAACTCGCCGACGCGGACCTGGTGCTGGTGCCGTCCCTGCTCGACGAGTCGTACGGCAACACCGCGGTGGAGGCGGCACTGGCAGCTCGTCCGGCCGTGGTCAGCCGGCTCTCCGGTCTCGTCGAGGCGACCAGGCACAGCGGATCAGTAGAACTTGTCACGCCGGGCGACCCGGTCGCCATGGCGGACGCGGTCCAGCGCCTGGCCGACGACTGGCCGGCCGCAGTCGAACGTGCCTCCCGCACCGCTCCCACGGTGGCTGCGGAGCACTCGCTGGCGCGCTACACCGCCGACCTGATCGCCGCGCTCCGGCTGCCCGCGGCACCCTGACCCGGCACCCGCCCGCTGGACGCCGTCTGGTGGGTCGTGTGGTTGGGTGCTAATCTTCGAGGCGGGGGGATTCAAGAATTCGGGTCGGTCGGCGGGGGGTCGGCGACCACACGGCAACCGTTCTGGTTGCGCTCGTTACGCGAAGCCCTTCCGGTTTGTGTTCTTCGTGCGTCCTTGGGGGGGGAAGCAGGAATGTCGGGGGTCTTGTGGACACGGCTTGCCGTAGGCGGCCTTGGTCTCATCATCATTTCAACCGTTGGCTGCACGTCCGGGCCGGCACAATCTCCGGTGCCGTCGGCACCGGTCACATCCGCCGCGCCGTCGGCCAGTCCGAGTGAGGAACCGGCCACGCCGACGCCCACTCCGATTCCGTCGCAACAGGCGACGACGAGGAACCAGCCCGTCCCGAAGGTGAACCGGGGCTCGACCGCGACACCCACGGTGTCCACGAAGCCGGTCGACACGGACGCATCGGTCAAGTACGACGACGGCGTCAAGCTGCGGATCCGCGACGTGTCCTTCGCCAAGGAGACCGACCAGGGCCCGGGCGCGTTCCCGGGGCGTGAGTACGCGGTGCTCACGCTGAGCATCACCAACGGGTCCCGCGAGCCGATCTCGCTGAACACCGTCGTGGTCACCGTCCTGGACAAGAACGGCGACGCCGTGGCGCCGGTGTACGCCAGCACAGCCAAGGTGCAGGACTTTGCGGGCACGCTGAAACTGGGTGCCACCGCCAAGGCGCGGTACGCGTTCGCGGTGCCCAAGTCGTCCCGGTCCAAGGTCACCGTGGTCGTCGACTTCGACGACATCCACACCTCTGCGGTCTTCCGCGGGGGGCTCAGCTGATGGTCCGTGAACGCGCCCTGAAACTGCTGCGGGCCCCGGCCACCGGCGCAGCGGTCGCCCAGGTCTGGCAGGCCTTGGGCAGCTTCGCGTTGCAGATCGCCGCGGCCTGGCTGCTGGGCGCATCCGGCCTGGGCCTGATCAGCCTGACCCTCGGCGTGATCGTCTTCGCGACCGCGCTCTCCAGTGGCGTCGTGGGCGACTCGCTCGTGATCCTGGACCGACGTGACCGGGTGGTTCGCGGCGGGCTCGAGGGCATGGCCGTGATCATCAACCTGGTCAGCATGGTGGCCACCGCGGCGACGCTGGTGGCGGTGGGCCTGCTCCCGCCCGTCGCCGGCGTCTGGTTCGCCCTCGCCCTGGGTGCGTTCCAGCTCGAGGACCTGGCCCGGCGCGTCCTGATGGCGACGATGCGGTTCTGGCGGCTCGTCGTGGTCGACTCCACGGCCCTGCTGTTCACGCTCTCGACCATGGGCATCTGGTACCTGGCCGCACCCATCACGGTCGAGGTGTTCCTGCTGGCCGTCTTCGTGGGACAGACCGCCGGGCTCGTCGCCGGCCTGATCCTGATCCCGCGCGACGAGCGCAGGCTCGTCCCGATCACCTGGACGGGCATCCGGCAGGTCGCGGGTTTCGGCATGATGCGCGGCATCCAGGTGAGCCTGACGCCGGGCCTGCTCACCGCGACGCGGATGATCGTGATCGTCATCCTCGGCACGGCCGCGTTGGGTCAGGTCGAGGCAGCCCGCATCTTCGTCGCCCCGGCCCTCCTGATCGTGCAGGGACTGGGCTCCTACCTGCTTGCCAGCTACGCCCGGGACAAGCAGTTGCCCGTCGTCCGGCTGATCGGACGGTCGAGGTCGGCCTCGCTCAAGCTGCTCGCGGCCTCCCTCGGGGCGGGCGTGGCGCTCACCCTGCTCGCCCCGGTGCTCGGGCACTGGATTACCGGGCCCTCGTTCAGCGTCGACCAGGTGGCCGTCGCGGGCTGGGCCCTCTACGTCGCCGGGTCGGCCACCGTCCAGCCCTTCGCGTCCCTGGGCGCCGTGCTGGGCCGGCAACCGATCGTCCTCGCCTGCCGGCTCACCGACGCAACGTTGGCGCTGGTGCTCGTCTGGGTCCTGCTCGGACCCCTTTCGCTGAGTGCTTCCCTGACCCCGTACGCGTTGGCGACGGGCCTCTTCCTGGGCGGATTCCTGGTGCGCCACTTCGCCCTGCGACCACTGACCAATCCCGGACCCGGCGACTCGACCGGCAACCTGACCACAACAAGGACCAGCCATGTACACGCCTGATCGCCCGACCCGCGGGTCGCTCTCCTTCATCATCCGGGCCATCACGGCGTTGTCGCTGGCCCTGCTCGGTCTGGTGGCCGTCGCCCCGCCGGCGACGGCCGACACCCCCGCCGCGACCACGCCCGCGCTCCCGGAGACGGTGAGCGCCGACGCCCTGCCCACCTGGCAGATCAACGGGGTGGTGTGGAGCCAGGCCATCGTCGGCAACACCGTCTACGTCACGGGCAGCTTCACGAAGGCGCGTCCGCCGGGCGTCGCGGTGGGCGGCGCCGGCGAGGTCGACGCGAACAACATTTTCGCCTACGACGTCACCACCGGTAACCGCGTGGCGAGCTTCAACCACTCGCTCAACGGCCAGGGCCTCGTCGTCCGCGCCGCTCCCGACGGCAGCCGGATCTACGTGGGCGGCGACTTCACCGCCGTCGACGGCGTCGCTCGCGGCCACATCGCCGCGTTCGACACGGCCACCGGGAACCTGCTGAACAACTTCGCGCCGAACACCGACGGCCAGGTGCGCGCGTTCGCGATCACCTCCTCGACGGTCTACGCCGGCGGCAACTTCCGTTCATCGGCCGGTGTGGCTCGCGGCCTGTTCGCCGCCTACAACCCGAGCAACGGCGCGATCACCGCGTGGGCGCCCGTCGCGGACGGCGGCTACGTGTGGTCGATGGTGCTCAGCCCGGACAACTCCCGCGTGATCGCCAGCGGTTCCTTCACGACGATCAACGCCGTCGACGCCTACGGAATGGGCTCGATCGATGCGAACTCCGGGTCGACGCTGGAGTGGGCCGCACAGACCCGGATCCGCACGGCCGGCGCGAATGGCGCGATCTCATCGCTGAGCACGGACGGCGCCCAGGTCTTCGGTACCGGCTACGCCTTCGGCACCGGCGCCACCTTCGAGGGCACCTTCTCCGCCGACCCGTACACGGGTGCGATCAACTGGGTCAACGACTGCCTCGGGGACACCTACGACAGCTGGCCGATGAACGGCGTGCTGTACACCGTGTCGCACAACCACGACTGCTCGGTCGTGGGCGGGTTCACCGACACCAGCCCCCGCGCGCGCTGGCAGAAGGCCGGCGCGGCGCCGACCTTCGCCACCGGGACGATCACCCGCACCGACGCCTACGGCTGGAACTACGTCGGGCTGCCCTACGCGGGCGTGCTGCACTGGTTCCCCGACCTCGACTTCGGTTCCTACACCGACGCCAGGCAGGCCGCCTGGACGGTCACCGGCAACAGCGACTACTTGGTCATGGGTGGCGAGTTCCCGACCGTCAACGGGACCGCACAGCAGGGCCTGGTCCGGTTCGCCAAGCGGAGTATCGCGCCCAACGCGATGAGGCCGATCTACAACTCCGGCGCGACACCGACGCCGATCCCCACCGACTCCGGGGTCGTGAAGGTGATCTTCACCAGCATGTGGGACCGCGACGACAAGAACCTGACCTACGCGCTGTACCGCAACAGCGGCGCGACCAAGCTCGCCACCTGGACGAGCGACAGCACCTTCTGGAACCTGCCGACGCAGACCTACACCGACACCGGGCTCACCCCGGGCTCGCAGGTCAGGTACCAGATCTACGCGCGGGACGCTTCGGGCAACACCCAGTGGAGTGCCTGGTCCAACTACGTCACGGTGAGCGACTCGGCGCCGTCGGCGTACGCCGCACTGGTCAAGCAGGACGGCGCGAGCCACGAGTGGCGCCTGACCGAACCCGTCGGCTCGGCGCTCGCCGTCGACGACGTCGGTAGCTACCACGGCACCTACTCCGGGATGAACCTCGGCACGACCGGCGCGATCACCGACGAGACCGGCACCGGCGTGACGGCGTCCAGCAGTTCGGCGAAGGTCACCACCGCCGACATCTCCACCGGTCTGCAGACCTTCTCGGTGGAGGCGTGGGTGAAGACGACCAGCAGCCGTGGCGGCCGGATCCTCGGCTTCGGCAACAGTTCCACCGGGAACAGCAACAGCGCGACCACCGACCGGGTGCTGTACCTGGACACGTCGGGACGGCCGAACTTCAGCGTCTACAGCGGCGGGCAGAAGGCCGTCACCGGACGCTTCGGCATCAACGACGGCCAGTGGCACCACGTCGTCGGCACGCTCGACCCGTCCCAGGGCATGCAGCTGTTCGTCGACGGGGTGCGGGTCGGTCGCGACCAGCGCTACGTGACCGCTCGTGACTACGACGGGTACTGGCGGATCGGGTCGGACACCACGACCGGGTTCACCAACCGTCCCTCCGACACGGGGCTGCAGGGCAGCCTGGACGAGCTCGCGGTCTACCCGACCGCTCTCACCACGACCGAGATCCAGTCCCACTACCTGGCCAGCGGGCGCTCGCAGAACTGGGCGACCGCGCCGACCGGCACCTACGCCCAGGCGGTGATGGCCGATTCGCCGGACACCTACTGGCGGCTCGGCACAGTGGGCAGCACCGTGCCCGACGTGAGCGGGAACGGCCGGACCGGCAACGTCACCGGTGGGGTCACCGGCGGCCAGCCCGGGGCCATCGCGGGCGACGACGCGGCGCTGTTCGCCACGAACGGACTGGTGGTCGACCAGTACTCCTGGAACGCCCCGCAGACCTACAGCGAGGAACTGTGGTTCAACACCACCACGACCCGCGGCGGCAAGCTGATCGGCTTCGGTAACGCGACCAGCGGCCTGAGCTCCAGCTACGACCGGCACGTGTGGATGCTGAACACCGGTCAGCTCTCCTTCGGCGCCTACAACGGCGGCCAGGTCTCGATCACCAGCGCGAGCAGCTACAACGATGGCCAGTGGCACCACGTCGTGGCCAGCCAGGACGGCTCGGGCATGAAGCTGTGGATCGACTCCGCCCTCGTGGCCAGCAACTCGAACAGCGTGGCCCAGGCCTACGTCGGTTACTGGCGGATCGGAGGCGACCGGGTGTGGTCGGGTTCCTCGAACACCTACTTCAACGGCTACCTCGACGACGTCGCGATCTACCCGACGGCGCTGTCCGAGGCCTCCGTGCGGGCGCACTACGAGGCGTCCGGGCGCAGCGCGTCGAACCGGCCGCCGACGGCGTTCTTCACGTCCTCTGCGGACTTCCTCAACGTCTCGGTGGACGCCTCGGCGTCCAGTGACCCCGACGGGGCGCTGGCGAGCTACACGTGGGACTTCGGCGACGGCGGGACCGGCACCGGGGTGACGACGACCCACACCTACGCGGCCGCCGGCACCTACACGATCACGCTGACCGTGGCGGATCCGCAGGGCGCCACCGACGTGAAGACCGGGACGGTCACCGTGGGGGCGAACCAGGCGCCGGTCGCCTCGTTCACCCACTCCGGCAGCTTCCTGGCGCTGAGTGTCGACGGCAGCGGCTCCTCCGACGCCGACGGCACCGTCGCGTCCTACGCCTGGGACTTCGGTGACGGGCACACCGGCACCGGGGCCACCGCGACGCACACCTACGCCGCGGCAGGCACCTACACCGTGACCCTCACGGTGACCGACGACCGGGG
>JAGQUI010000530.1 GCA_020438595.1 Propionibacteriaceae bacterium
AGGTTCAGGCGGACGACCCCTGCAGCAGGGCGCCGAGGGACTGCAGCACCTCGGGCCGGATCCGGTAGTACACCCAGGTGCCGCGTCGCTCGCCCTCGATGAGCCCGGCCTCGCGCAGCACCTTGAGGTGGTGGCTGATCGTCGGGCCCGAGAGCGGGAACTGCGCAGTGAGGTCGCACACGCACACCTCGTCGGCGGACGCGATCAGCGCGGCCAGCCGGAGCCGGACCGGGTCGCCGAGCGCCTTGAACAGGGGCGCGATCCGCTCCGCGTCCGCCGCCGCGAGCGGTTCCCGGGCGAGGCCGCAGCACGCGGGGCGATCGGTCGTCACGCGCCTATCTTGACACATGTCGAAACAGGGATCACTATTTCGACACATGTCTATTCAAGGAGGTCCGGTGTCCGACAGCGAGCTCAGGGAGGCGGTCCGGGACCGCTACGCAGCGGCGGGGAGGGAGCTCTCCCTCACCGGCACCGGCGGCGGTTGCAGACCGGACTGCTGCGGTGTGTCCGACCCGATCAGCTCCGACCTCTACGACGGGGCGGACTCGCCGTCGGCGGGCGCTCTCCAGGCGTCCCTGGGCTGCGGCAACCCGACCGCGCTGATCGAGCTGTCCCCCGGCCAGGACGTGCTGGACCTGGGCTCGGGCGGCGGCCTGGACGTGCTGCTGTCGGCCCGGCGGGTGGCGCCCGGCGGCACGGCCTACGGGCTGGACATGACCGACGAGATGCTCGCGCTCGCCGAGCGGAACCGGGCCGAGGCCGGCATCGACAACGCGAGGTTCGTCAAGGGCGGGATCGAGGACATCCCGCTGGCCGCCGGGAGCGTGGACGTCGTGATCTCCAACTGCGTGATCAACCTCTCCACGGACAAGGACGCCGTGCTGCGCGAGGCCTTCCGCGTGCTCCGGCCGGGCGGACGGTTCGCCGTCTCCGACATCGTCCTGCTCCGTCCGCTCGAGGACGAGTGGGCGTCCCTGGTCGGCCTGTGGACGGGTTGCATCGCCGGTGCGCTCCTCGACACCGACTACCTGTCCGGACTGAGTGCAGCCGGGTTCGCGAACCCGTCGGTGCAGGTCACCCGCGCCTACACCAGGGAGGACCTGACCGAGCTGGCCGACCAGCTGGCCGCCGCCGAACTCCCCGAGGGCCGCTCGCTGGAGGACGCGGTGGACGCCCTGGAGGGTGCGTTCGCCAGCGCCTTCATCCGCGCCGACAAGGCCTGACCCTCAGCCCGGCTGCCGCCCGGCCGGGATCGGCAGGGAGAGCGTGAACCAGGCGCCCTGACCGGGACCGGCGGAGGCTGCGGTCACGTCGCCGCCGTGGGCGCGGGCGATGCCCCGGGAGATCGTCAGCCCGATCCCCGAGCCCGACTCGCCGGCCCGGCTGCCGACCCGGTAGAAACGCTCGAAGACCCGTTCGAGGTCGTCCGGCGCCAGTCCGATGCCGGTGTCGGCCACCACGACCTGGGCGAACCCGCGATCGTGGTGCGTCGCGACGGCGATCCGTCCCCCGCCGGGCGTGGCCCGCAGGGCGTTGCCGACGAGGTTCGTCACCACCTGGGCGATCCGGTCGGGGTCGGCGTCCACGGGCAGCGGGCCCGGCGCGGGGGCCACATCGAACGCGATCCCCGCGTCCTCGGCCTGCGGACGCAGCCGTTCGGCGGCCGCGCGGGCGATCTCGCCCAGGTCGCAGGGACGCCGCTCGAGCCCGAGCCGGCCCTCCTCCGCCCGGCTGAGCGCGGACAGGTCCTCGCTGAGGCGGCGCAGCCGGCGGGTCTCCTCGCCGATCTGGCCGAGGTTGTCGGTGGAGGTGGGCAGCACCCCGTCGATCATCCCCTCGACGTAGCCGTCGATCACGGTCAGCGGGGTGCGCAACTCGTGGGCCACCTCGCCGAGCAGCCGGACGCGGCGGCCCTCGGTCTGGGCGAGGCCCTCGGCCAGGGTGTTCACGTCGCGGGCGAGGTCGCCGAGCTCCGGCTCGTGCGGCACGGGCACTGGCACGTCGTAGCGGCCGCGGGCGAGCTCGCGGGTCGCGGCGCGCACGGCCCCGAGCGGCTTGATCACCCGGTAGGCGGCGAACACGCCGAAGGCCGCGGCGGCGACCACGCCCACCGCGGCGCCGATCAGCAGCGACTGGTCGACCGCTGCGGCGAACTGGTCGCGCAGCGCCTGGCCCTGGCCCTGGCCGCGGCCGCCGGACCAGCCGGTGTGCTGGATGCTCTGGTCG
>JAGQUI010000531.1 GCA_020438595.1 Propionibacteriaceae bacterium
TCGATGCGGGATGCCATGACTTCTCCTCGACGCTGGGTTGAACAGTGTCAGGCTACCGATTCCGGCGCGCGACCGTTACCACTCGGGCGAGCGCGGGCAGGTTCAGCGCAGGCGGATCACCTGGGTCAGGATGTGCTCTTCGCCGGGCGCCAGGTCGATGGCGGCGTCGCGGACGTTGCCGGCCTCGACGCAGACGAAGCGGACCCAGTTCGGCCCCACGTCGGCCAGTGCCGGACCCTTCGTCGGGCCGGGATTCCAGACCACCGTGTTGGCCGATCCGTGCTTGCCGATGCGGATCTCGCGGCCCCAGCCGGGGTCGATCACCACGGCGTCCCCGCTGTGCCGGTAGACGCGGTCCACCTCGCCGTGGAAGCTGATCGGGCCGGCCTGCACGACCTCGTCCGGACCGGCGCCGTCGGCCTTGTCCAGGTAGGTGCAGCCGGTCAGGCCGTCGACCGCCACCCGGTCGATGCCGCTCACGGCCAGGTAGGTGTGCAGGGCCTCCTCGTAGGTGAACACCTGCGGCCCGGTGTTCGTCACGCGCAGCGACACCTCGAAGCCGTCGGGGCTGTACGACGTGGTGAGTTCGGCGGCGAACGGGGCGCTGTCGAGCCCGCCCTCGTTCAGGCTGTGCCGCACCACCAGCCGTCCGGACGCGGCGAGCTCGTTGGTGACGGACTCGCGGCGCCACGCGGCGGTGCGCGCGAACCCGTGCGAGGGCCTGCGGTCACCGGAAGGCCCGGCGCCGAACCACGGGAACACCACCGGGACACCGCCGCGAACCGCGACCCCGGGCTCGAAGGCCGCCAGCGGACTCAGCCACAGCACCGGGTTCTGCTCGGGTGGCGTCCAGACCAGCGCCTGCGCGCCCGCGTCGAGGACGGCGTACTCGCCGCCCTTGTGGTGAACCGCGACACCGGGGAACAGACTCTCGGCCATTCGGAAAGGCTAGCGTCTTCCCCTGCCGAACTCACGACCCCGATCGGGTGACCAGCCCACGGCTGGACGAGCGTGACCGGCTCAGGCCAGCGGAGCGGTCGGGCGGACCACGAGGCCGGTGCGCAGCTTCGGGGTGAAGAACGTCGACTTCGGCGGCATCAGCAGGCCCTCGCGGGCGGTGCGCTGGATCTCGGCGAGCGAGGTGGGCCGGATCAGGATGCCCGCGGCGACCTCGCCCGAGCCGACCAGGGCCAGCATCTCGTCCAGCCCGTGCTGGTAGGTGACTTCCGCGGACGAGTCGGCGAGCGCGTGCTCCAGGTACGCGCCGTCGAGCGCGCGGACGCCGTCGAAGGCGCCTGGCTTCGGCACGAGCCACTCCGCGGAGCCGTCGGGGGAGAGCAGCACCAGGCGTCCGCGCGCCACCATCTCGGCCAGCAGCGCCGGCGTGGGCGCCGGGGCCGGTTCGACGTCGAAGCAGGCGGACAGCTCGGCGCGCAGCCGGTCGACGGTGGTGCCGGTGTAGACGCGGTGGATGGCCTCGATGCTGAGCTGCTCGGCGACCAGCTCGTTGACGAAGGTGAGCGTGAACTCCGCGTCGGTGTCGTCGCGTCCGGTGGCCGCCCGCACCTCGTCGCGGTAGCTGCGCGAGACCGAGTAACGGTGGTGGCCGTCGGCGATCAGCACGTCGTCGGCGGCGAGGACGGCGGTGATCTCCGCGATCCGGGCCGGGTCGGTGATCCGCTCGACGGAGTGAACGACGCCGTCGGCGACCATCTCGCCCACCGGCTCGCCGGGGTCGGCGAGGGCAGCGGTCAGGCCGGGCGCCAGCGACAGGCCCCACACGGGGGAGAGGTTGGCGGCGGTGGCGCGGGTCAGGTCGAGCCGGTCGGTGGACGCCTTCGGGGTGGTGCGCTCGTGGGGCAGCACCCCGCCCGCGTCCAGGTCGACGACCTCCAGGCCGCAGAGCACGCCGACGATGGTGCGGTCCGCGCCGGTGGCGTCGGTGAACGACATCCGGTAGATGGTCAGGGTCGGCTCGTCGTCGCGGACCAGGACGCCCGCGTCCAGCCACTCAGCGAGCGTGCGGGCGGCCACCTCGTAGCGCTCCTCGCCACCGGCGGGCACGTCGATGTGCACGACGTTGTGGGGGTCGCGGGCGCCCAGGTCCGCGACCTCGGCCTGCGACAACACGTCGTAGGGCGGAGCGATCACCTGCTGCAGGTCGCTGCCGGGGGCGTAGCGGATGGCCGGGAACGGTGCGATGCGGGGCATGGGG
>JAGQUI010000532.1 GCA_020438595.1 Propionibacteriaceae bacterium
CGGTTGCCGGTGAGCAGATGGCCCACCTCGGCGTACCGGGCGCGGGTCTCCTCCGACCCGTGGGCGATGTTGAACTCGCAGACCGCGACCATCACCGAGGCGGTGATCGCGCCGTGCGGAGCCCCGATGTACCCGCCGAGCGGACCCGCGATGCCGTGCGCCGCGCCGAGCTTGCCGTTGGCCAGCGCCAGCCCGGAGAGCAGCGAGCACAGGGCGACGTCGGTGCGGGCGGCGAGGTCCGTCCCGTCGTCGTAGGCCCGGCGCAGCCCGGTCGCCGCGCGCCGGATGCCCTCGCGGCAGAAGCCGTCGACCAGCGGGTTGGCGAACTTCGACACGAACGGCTCGATGCACTGCACCAGCGCGTCGAGGCCCGCGTGCGCGGTGACGGCCGGCGGGCAGCCGACGGTCAGTTCGGGGTCGACGATCGCGACCCGGGCCAGCATGGACGGCGAGCGCAGGCTCACCTTCACCCGGTGCTCGGTGGAGGTGACCACGCCGTTCGCGGTCACCTCCGAGCCGGTGCCCGACGTGGTCGGCACGGCCACGAACGGCAGGCACGGCACAGTGAGTGGAAGGCCCTTGCCGATCACCTCGGCGTAGTCGAGCGGGTCGCCGCCGTTGGTCGCCAGCGCGGCGACGATCTTGGCCGCGTCCAGCACCGCGCCGCCGCCGATCCCGACCACGACGTCCGCGCCGTGCTCCCGGGCGGCCTGCGCCCCCGCCCGGACCACGTCCATGGTGGGCTCGCCGCGCACCGCGAAGGTGGCGGCCTCCGGCAGCAGGTCGATCAGGTCCTCGTGCCGGGACGGGTCCGAGCCCGTGCAGACGAACGGACGCGCCCCGAGCCCGGCGACGGCTGCGGTGAGTTCGGACCTGCGCCCGACCCCGAAGGAGATCCGGCCGGCGGTGGCAAAGGTGAATTCGGTCACCCCAGCAGTCTGCCGCAGGTTCCGCCCGCCTTGTCGCCGCTCGGGGGTGGTTGTCAGGGGTACCTGCCCGCCGACCGGCCACTATCGCCGCCAGGTGGTTGTTCTGGCGGCCTCAGGAGCCTCGATAACCGCCATCACGCGGCGACAAGCGGTCAGGCCGTGCGCCAAACCCCTCATAACGACCCTCAAGCGGCAGCATCGAGTTCCCGCGCGATCCTGTCCATGACCACCTGGGGGCGGAAGGTGATCTCCTTGCCGAGCCACCGGACCACGCCGAAGCCGAGATCACGGAACAGCTGCTCCCGCTCCTTCTCCCGCAGGATCGAATCCGGGCCGTCGTACTTGCCCGCGCCATCGGCCTCACCGATCACGCGCTGCTTCTCCCAGTAGCAGTCCGGGTAGAACACCCCCGCCGGGGTCCGGATCGGGATCTGGAAACCGGGCATCGGCAACCCCGCGAGGTGGATGTGCGCAGCGGTCAGCGACTCGATCGGGCTCTCTCTGCTCGGCTCGACCAAGGGCATGGCGCCCACGACGGATGCCAACCCGCGTCGACCCGCGCAGGCGTCCTCGAACCTGGCCCGGACCACCGCCGCCAGCCCCGGATTGGCGAAGTCGCTCCGGCGCGGCCGGGCGACCATACTCGCGCAGATGATCCGCGAGGCCCCGTCCAGCACCACCAGAGTGTCGGGGAGATCCGCGTCGCGTGCCACGTCCACCGCCGTTCGGGCCACGGTCGTCACGACCCGGCCGACCGCGTCGCGAGTCACGTGGTGGGCCGGGAGCACGGCCTCAACGACCCGGGCCGAGCACGATTCCCGCGAGCGTCGGTCACCGCGCGCCACGGTGACTGCCGGCAGCAACTCCGGCCAGGCGGCGCCGGGCGGCGAGGGGATACCCCACGCCAGCGCGGCGGTGTGATGACTGATCACGGCCTCGGGATTCACAGCCCTGCTCCGCAACGGCCCGCAGCAGATGCGCCTCGGCAGGCTCGTCGGGCCATGCCGCCGAACTCAGGTAGACGCCCTCCCTGATCCGCATCAGAACACCTCTGGCCAACTGGGTGCGAACCATTCCTCGCGTCACCCCCGGCCCGAGCAGGTCGGCCAGGGAGGTGGGTCGCTGCGGCAGGGGCCAGGGACGCGGGGTTCGCACCCGCACACGGTGCACCACCGGAGCACTCCGCTTCGAGGGCTTCTGGAACATCTGTGGATAACTCGGGACTAGCCTTAGGAACCGCAGTGACCACGAGAGGACCAGCCGTGCCGAGCAACTCCATGCCCACC
>JAGQUI010000533.1 GCA_020438595.1 Propionibacteriaceae bacterium
TCCTCACCGGCGGCAAGGTCGTGGCCCCCGAGGTCGGGCTGAAGCTCGACCAGGTCGGCCTGGACGTGCTGGGCCGGGCCCGCCGGATCGTGGTGACCAAGGACAACACCACGATCGTCGAGGGTGCCGGGCACGGCGCGGAGGTCGCCGGCCGGGTGGCCCAGCTGCGCGCCGAGATCGAGCGCACCGACTCCGACTGGGATCGGGAGAAGCTGCAGGAGCGGGTCGCCAAGCTCGCCGGCGGCGTCTGCGTGATCAAGGTCGGCGCGGCCACCGAGGTGGAGCTCAAGGAGACCAAGCACCGGATCGAGGACGCGGTGTCCGCGACCCGTGCGGCGATCGAGGAGGGCATCGTCGCCGGTGGCGGCTCGGCCCTCGTCCACGCCGCCAAGGTGCTCTCCGGCGGCCTCGGGCTGACCGGCGACGAGAAGACCGGCGTGGCCATCGTGGCCAAGGCGGTCGGCGAGCCGCTGCGGTGGATCGCGGAGAACGGCGGCGAGCCGGGCTACGTGATCGTCTCCAAGGTTGCGGAGATGGAGCCGGGCAACGGCTACAACGCGGCCACCGGCGAGTACGGCGACCTGGCCGCCCAGGGCGTCATCGACCCGGTGAAGGTCACCCGCTCGGCGCTGTACAACGCGGCGTCCATCGCGTCCCTGCTGCTCACCACCGAGACCTCGGTGGTGGACAAGCCCGAGGACGAGGACGACGACCACGGCCACAGCCACTGACCGACAGACCCGAACGGGCCCCCGCCAGCCGGCGGGGGCCCGTTTCGCTTTGTTGGCTCCGGCGGCTGCGGGAGCGGGAGATTCGTCCCAACTGTCCCCGTTTGGGGAACAGACAGGCGTGGGTTCGCCGGGTTAGCCTCGAGGGGAACGACGAACCTTGCTGGTGTCCTGTGCGGCGGGACACCGTGCCACCGTGGGGTTCGCGCCGGACTCCCGGCGGGTGGAGCGGAGGGGCCTGGGGGCCCCTAGGGATTCCCGTTCCACCCGCCCGGGCTCCGGCTCACCACATCGTGCGGTCGTCGGGGAACTCCAGCTCACTCTCGTCGGGGTTCTCGAGTTGCTTGCGCAGCAGCCCGCGCCAGCCGATCAGCAGCAGGGCGAGCACGGCCGCGGTGACCAGGATGAAGCTGAGCGGCGCGTCGCCGCCGGAGACCACGCGCAGCAGCACGCCGCCGACGAGCGTGATCCCCCAGGCCGTCAGGCCCTGCTTCCACCACGGCCCGTCCCGCCACGTGGAGACCATCGACCCCACGATCGTGGCCATCACGAACGGCCACGCGGTCGCGCCGAGCATGGTCAGATCCTCGCCGTGGCTCAGCCGCCCCACGGCGGCGAACAGGAAGACCAGGACGATGTCGTAGGTCAGCGCGCGAAGGATCCGCATGCGGCGAGACTACCCAGAATCCTGCCGTCCGAACGCCTGACTCACCTGATTGGGCGCCGGATCTGCCCGACCGGTCAGCTGCAGGGGAGTCCCGGTCACCCGAGCTGCGCGATCAGGTCCGCCTCGGACAACCCGGGATCGAGCGGGATCACGGTCGAGTAGCTCTCGTCGTAGAGAACCAGTGCCTGGTCCGCCGGAACCTGTTGGCGCCACCAGTGTGCGTAGCGGGCCAGCGTGGTGGTGGGGCCGCTGAGGTACTGCGCCTGACCGGCACGGTCCTGGGAACCCTCGAACTCCCCATCGGGTGTCGCAATCCGCCAGACCACGTCACGGGTCGAGTCGCCACCGACCTCGAGGACCACGCCGGGCCAATCCCGCTCCAGCAGCCCCACCAGGGTCGACCTCTCGACACACCATTCCGTTTCGTCCGGTGGTGAAACGACGTAGAACAAGGCAGTACCTCCGCGCGCTCTGGTCAGGATTGTCCAGGATCGTGTCGTGCTCGGGCGAGAGCTGGATGGTGTCGCGAAAACCGCCCTGCGCCGTCGTGCGACTCCATCGATCGGCCGGGGATCAACTCGAACGGCCGATCAGTGCGAACACCATCCGGCGCGCCTGGATCCAGCCGGGCTGGCTCGCCAGTCGGGCGGTTGATTCCTCGTGCGAGACCGGGCGTCCCAGCTCGACGGCCAGTTCGTTCGCTGCGATGTTCGCTGCCCCCTCCAGGAAGATCGTCACCGCCTGCTCTCCGGGTCGGAACGCCCGGGCAGTTGGGCCAGTGAAGCGTTGAGACTTGCTCCAGCTCGATCACAGGACTCCT
>JAGQUI010000534.1 GCA_020438595.1 Propionibacteriaceae bacterium
TCGGTGGTCACCGACTCCGAGGGGTACTACGAGATCACCGGACTGCCCGCGGTCCGGATCCAGGTGCGGGCCACCAGGGCCGGCTACCTGGACGCCTGGGCCAGCGGCGTGGGCAGCCGCGCGGACGCCACCGTGTACCGGCTCCGCCCCGGGGAGACCCTCGAACAGACCTGGGACGAGCAGCGGGTGCTCTACCTCGACCTGACGCCGGAGGGCGTGGTCACGGGGACCGTCGTGGGCGTCCGTGACGTGCCTGCACCGGGCTCGCGGACGGCGGTCGGCGGCGCGAGGGTGACCGTCGTGTCCGCGTCCACGGGCACCCGGCTCGGCTCGGCGGTGACCAGCGCCGACGGCTCCTTCCGGGTGGGCATGCTCCCCTCGGGCGAGGTGCGGGTGAAGGCCGCCGCCCGAGGCTGGTTGACCGGGTGGGCGCCGAACAGCCCGATCGGTGAGGTGCAGGAGTTCAGCGTGCGCGCCGGACAGACCACTGACATCGGCCCGGTGGCGCTGTACGCGCCGGCGACCGTGCGTGGCGCGGTCACCTCACTCGGGAAGGCGATCCACGGACGGGCCAGGGTGCGCGTGCTCGATGCGGACACCTCGACGGTGCTGGCCAGCGTGCTGACCAGGCCGCATGGTTCGTTCCGGATCGGCGGGCTGTCGCCGGGCGACGTCGTGCTGCAGGCGTCGAGGAAGGGCTATCGCACCCAGACCTCGGCCACGATCACGCTGCACGCCGGCGAGGTGGTCGAGCCGAGACCGTCGCGCGGGGTGGTGCTGGACCTGCTGCCGTCGACGTCGCTGGTGGGCACCCTGATGGGCTTCAGCCAGGATCCGGGCAACGGCTGGGACGACCCGCTCGCCGGAGTCCGGGTCACCGTGGTCTCCGCCCGGACCGGAAGGGTGCTCGGTTCGGCCATCACGAACGCCCTGGGCGATTTCGCCGTCGGACCGCTGCCGCCGGTCCGGGTGAAGGTCAGGGCGCACCTGGCCGGCTGGCTCACCACGTGGGCACCGGACCAGCCCAGCAGGGATCTGGCCACGGTGTACCGGATCCGGCGTGGCGAGGTCACCGACGTCGGCACCGTGGCGCTGTACAAGCCGGCGGCCATAGAGGGCCAGGTGCTCAGCTCGATGGACCCGATCGGCTACGCCACGGTCACCGTCTTCGACGCGGCGACGCACCGGAAGGTGGGGTCCGCGGTGAGTGACGGGGACGGCAGGTACCGGGTCGAGGGGATGTGGCCTGGACAGGTCAAGGTGCGTGCTTCGCTGGCCCACTACATCCCGAACTGGGCGGACTCGTTCGGCCAGCGCGACTGGGACACAGCGACGACCTTCCAGCTCTACCCCGGCTGGACGCTGACCCAAGCGTGGTCGCCCACGGCGTCGCTCTACCTGGACATCGCCCGGGAGGCGGTCATCACGGGGTCGGTATGGTCGGTGCCCTTCGGGACCGCGAGCATGCCCGTGGGAGACGCGACGGTGACGGTGTTCGAGGCGGGTACGGGCAAGGTTCTGGGTGAGACGATGACCGACGGCATGGGCCGGTACACCGTGGGCATGCTCCCGGCGGTGGGCGTGAAGATCCGGGCCGCCAAGGACGGATGGGTGACCTCATGGGCCATCGGCAAGACCTCAGAGACGACTGCGGACGTCTTCACGCTCTACCCGGGGCAGACGCTCAGCCAGACCTGGGACTGGAGCCTGGCGCCGGTGGGATTCGACCCGTGCGACTACCTGCCCTGCCCCCCGGGTTGACCGACGCCGCGGCGTCGGTGAGGCGTTCGGAGCCCGCCGTCTAGGCTGGGCCGGTGAACCCCACCGATCCGGTCGCGGCCCTCCGCGAGATCGCCTACCTGATGGAGCGGGTGCAGGCCGACGGGCACCGGGTGCGCGCGTTCCGGGTGGCCGCGGACGTGGTGGCCGGCCTCTCCGCGGACGAGTTCGGCTCGCGGGCCGCGGCCGGCTCCTGGCGCGAGCTGCCCGGGCTGGGGGAGACGACCGCGACCGTGGTGGCACAGGCGGTCGCCGGACGCGTCCCCGACCGGCTCGCGAAGCTCCGGGGCGAGGCGAAACCGCTGGCCACCGGAGGCGAGGACCTGCGCGCGGCGCTGCGCGGCGACCTGCACACCCACACCGACGCCTCCGACGGCACCGCCCCGATCGAACGGTCGCGGGAGGCGGCGACCGCGCTCGGGTACGAGTACCTGGC
>JAGQUI010000535.1 GCA_020438595.1 Propionibacteriaceae bacterium
AAGCTGGATTGCCACTCAACGTGCCGCTGCCGGCCTGTCCACCCGCCTGCTCGTTGCGCAGGCCCTGGTTCTCTTCGCGGGCGCAGCGACGTCGTGGGTGGTGGCCTCCGTCGTCGCCCCGGGCATCTTCCACGACCACCTCGTCCGAGCCGGTGTCGGGCACACCTCGTCCGAGGCCGCTCACGTCGAAGACGCGTTCAGCTCAGCGCTGATCATCTCGCTCGGCGTCGCGCTGCTCACCTCGGTCCTCATGGCCCTGTTGGTGACCGGATACTTCACCCGCCGGGTCCAGCGTTCCACCGCCCAGGTGTCGCACGCCGCGGCCAGGATCGCCGACGGACAGTTCAGCGTGCGCGTACCCAGCCCCGGCCTCGGCCCCGACTTCGACCAGCTCGCCGACACCATCAACGACCTCGCGGAACGCCTCGGGGACGTCGAGCGCACCCGGCGCCGCATCCTGGCCGACCTCGCCCACGAGATGCGCAACCCGCTGGCCACCATCGAGGCGTACCTGGAGGCCCTGGAGGACGGCGTCCGCGACCTCGACGAACCGACCCTTCAGGCGCTGCACGGCGGCACCCAGCGGCTGCACCGCCTGGCCGAGGACATCAGCGCCGTCTCACGCGCTGAGGAGGGACAGCTTGACTCACGCCCCGTGCGCACCAGCCCGCAGCGGCTCCTGGAGTCGGCGGCCGCCGCAGCGCAGGACGCCTACGACTCCGGCGACGTCCGGCTCGTCGTCGCGAGCACCGGAACCCTCCCAGCCGTCCACGTGGACCCCGAGCGCATGGGGCAGGTCTTGGCGAACCTGCTCGACAACGCCCTGCGCCACACGCCACCGGGCGGATCGGTCCACCTCTCGGCCACCCGGCCGGACCAGCACTGGGTGGAGCTGGACGTGGTCGACACCGGCGAGGGCATCGCCCCTGAGAGCCTCCCCCACATCTTCGAACGGTTCTACCGCGCCGACCCCGCGCGCCGCCGCCAGGCAGGTAACAGCGGCAGCGGCATCGGTCTGACGATCAGCCGCGCCCTGGTCGAGGCGCACGGCGGTGGCCTCTCCGCAGTCAGCGCCGGCAAAGGTCACGGTTCGACGTTCACCATTCGGCTACCCACCGCCGGTGGCGGGTAGTGCCCCGTCACCCGGGAATACACCCCCCCGGGGTATAGTTCTGCCAGAGACGGAAGGACGGGCATGACCGACCACGCAGCGCACGCAGCAGCCGTCCCGGGACACACCGACCACAAGGCCGATCAGATCAAGCGGCTGCGCCGCATCGAAGGACAGGTCCGCGGGTTGCAGCGGATGGTCGACGCCGACACGTACTGCATCGACATCCTCACCCAGGTCTCGGCGGCCACCAAGGCCCTGGAAGCGGTCGCCCTGGGCCTGCTGGATGACCACCTGCGGCACTGCATGGTCCACGCCGCGAACGACCCCGCCCACCTCGAGGAGAAGCTGAGCGAGGCCTCCTCCGCCATCGCTCGACTCGTCCGATCCTGACCCCGACGACCCACCAGCAGCATCCGAAGGAGACACCCCACCATGAGCACCCAGACCTTCCCCGTCACCGGCATGACCTGCGGCCACTGCGTGAGTGCCGTGAGCAGCGAGATCCAGGACATCCCCGGCGTCACCGACGTAACCGTCGACCTCGCGGCCGGGGGTACCTCGACCGTCACGGTCACCAGTGACACCCCGGTCAGTGAGACCGACGTCGCCACCGCCCTGGACGAGGCCGGCGACTACCACCTCGCCACCGCCTGACAACGCAGCACAGGCCCCCGACGCCGGGGCCGGAAGGACAGCCATGACCACGCACCTGGACGACACCCAGCAGCACGACCGCGACGTCGAGCTCGTGATCGGGGGCATGACCTGCGCGTCCTGCGCGGCCCGGATCGAGAAGAAGCTCAACAGGATGCCCGGCGTCACAGCCACCGTGAACTACGCCACCGAGAAGGCCAAGGTCAGCTTCGCTCCTGATGTGGACCCTTCGGACCTCGTCGCCACCGTCGAGGCCACCGGCTACACGGCGACCCTGCCCGCCCCACCCGCCGCGGACACAGCGGGCGTCCCGGTGGAGGATGCCGCGCAGCGCGCCAAGGACGAGGAGGCCGCCGCCTGGAGGCAGCGCCTCGTCGTCTCGAGCGTGCTGACGGTGCCGGTGCTGCTGATGTCCATGGTCCCGGCCCTGCAGTTCGACA
>JAGQUI010000536.1 GCA_020438595.1 Propionibacteriaceae bacterium
GATCGCCGACCACCGGATCGGGTTCAAGGCCTACAACCTCGACCACGTGCTCGCCGGCGACCTGTCCGCGGTGATCGAGGCGCTGCAGGCTGCCGACCTGGCCCAGCGCCTGGGCAGCGCCGGCTGATGCCCGCCGTCCCCGGGCTGCTGGCGGACGGCGCGCGACGCCTGGACTCCGCGGCAGAGGCGCGCACGCTGCTGGCCCACGCCGCGGCCGTGGAGCCCTCCCGGCTCGCCCTGCTCGCCGAGGTGGACGACGACGTCGCGGCCGGTTACGCCGCGCTGCTGGCGCGGCGCGCGGCGGGGGAGCCCGTGCAGTACCTCACCGGGCGGGCCTGGTTCCGCACCGTCGGGGTCACGGTGGCGCCCGGGGTGTTCATCCCGCGGCCGGAGACTGAGGTGATGACCGGCTGGGCGATCGACCGGCTCCGCGAACTGCCCGGCGAACCGGTCGTCGTGGAGCTGTGCGCAGGTAGCGGGGCCATCTCCGCCGCGATCGCCGCCGAGCGTCCGGGCTGCCGCCAGTACGCCGTCGAGTTGTCCGAGGCCGCCTGCCGGCTGGCCGAGCGGAACCTGGCCGGGACGGGCGTGGCGCTGGTCGAGGGCGACATGGCGGACGCCTTCCCCGAACTGGACGGAACCGTCGACCTGGTCATCACCAATCCGCCGTACATCCCGCTGGAGGCCTGGGAGGGCGTGGCCGCCGACGTGCGTGCCCACGAGCCGGAACTGGCGCTCTTCTCCGGGGCTGACGGCCTGGACGCCCTGAAGGTCGTGGCCCGGGTGGCCGCCCGACTGCTGCGTCCGGGCGGGCGGGTGTGCGCCGAGCACGCCGAGGTGCAGGCGGAGTCGGTCGTGGCGGTGTTCGCGGAGGCGGGCGCGTTCACCCAGGTGGCGGACCACACCGACTACAACGACCGCCCCCGGTACGTCACCGCCGTCCGGGCCGCCAAGCTGGCAGGATGAACCCCATGGCCAGGGTGTGGGACATCTCCGTCGATCCGGACGCGGCGATCGACGCCGCCGCGGCGGCGGTCGCGGAGGGCCTGTGCATCGTGCTGCCCACCGACACGGTCTACGGCATCGGCGCGGACGCCACGAACGCCGCCGCGGTACAGGGACTGCTGGACGCCAAGGAGCGCGGCCGGGACATGCCGCCGCCGGTCCTGATCGCCGAGGTGGGCATGCTGCGCGCGCTCACCGACGAGGTGAGCCCGGCCATGCTGGCGCTCGCCGACGCGTTCTGGCCGGGTGCCCTCACGCTGGTGGTGACCGCCCACCCGCACCTGCGGATGGACCTGGGCAACCGCGGTGCGACCATCGCCGTCCGCGTGCCCGACCACGACGTCACCCGGGAACTGCTCCGCGCCACCGGCCCGCTGGCGGTGAGTTCGGCGAACGTGTCCGGGCAGCCGGCCGCGACGAACATCGCCGAGGCGAAGGAGCAGCTCGGCAAGCGCGTGAAGGTCTACCTCGACGGCGGACCCGCGGCGGGCGGCGTCCCGTCCACGATCGTCGACCTGACCGGGGAGCCCCGGATCCTGCGCGACGGCGCGATCCCGCGGGAGGCGCTCGCCGCGGTGGTGCCCGAGCTCGCGGCGGTGCCGGAGGAGCCGGCGGAGCCCGCAGAGACCGCGGACCCGGCCGGGACCCCGGCGGTGGAACCGTTGCCGGACCTCGTCGAGACTCCGGACGGAGAGCTGGTCAGCCCCGCGGAGGAAGGCCCCGGCGAGGCCTGATGCGCGAATACCTGCTGGTGCTGCTCATCGCGGCCGGGGTCACCTACCTGCTCAGCGGCCTGGCCCGGCGGCTCGCGTTCCGCTACAACGCCGTGGCGCTGGTCCGTGACCGCGACGTGCACACCAAGCCGATCCCGTACTTCGGCGGCATCTCGATGTGGTTCGGGCTGGCGGCGGCGCTGCTGGTCGCGGCCCAATTGCCCTGGCTGGGCGGGTTCCCGCTGGTCACCCACGATGCGGGGGCCGTGCTGTTCGCCGGCGGCCTGATCTGTGCGGTGGGCGTGATGGACGACATGGTCGAGCTGAACGCGCTGGCGAAGATCGCCGGCCAGCTGCTCGCGGCGGGCGTGGTCGTGCTGAACGGCGTGAAGGTGTACTGGATCCCGCTGCCGGACTCGATCGTCTCCCTCGACGACGGCACCTCGATCGCGCTGACCGTCGTGTTCATCTTCGTCGCGGTGA
>JAGQUI010000537.1 GCA_020438595.1 Propionibacteriaceae bacterium
AGAGGTTTCCTAAACCTTGTGTCGCAAGTTCGAATCTTGCTGGGGTCGCCATCTGTCCTGAGCGTGATATTTGCTCCGACAAGCGGAAACGCGGCGCCTCGGACGTCCCCTGAAGCAATCAGGAGGCAACGCACGTTCACAATCCGCGGTCCTGGCGTGCGACGATACCGACTCGTGTGGTCACACCGACCGCAGCGGCGGCGGCCCCCAGACCCCTTCGAGGAGCGCGGGTTGCGGCCCGTAGAACCGCAGTGTCAGCCCGAGCGGGCCGAGGGGAGCCGGAAGCCAGTTGGATTCCGGCACATCACCCGGCTCATAGTGGCTGATCACGATGTCGAGCGACCCGTCCTCGTTGTAGTGCAACGGATCCCGATCGCCCAGTGCGTAGCGGTTCAGTGGGTTCGGAGTGGTGAAGCCGTCGCCGTCGTACATCGTCAGCGACCAGAACGCATCCACCGGCGGCAGCGCATCGTGGTCGAAGTGCAGTACATACGTGCGTTCACCAACGGGCGGTTCGCCGTCCTCGTCGGTGAGGAGCACGGGATAGATGGCGTCCTCGGGAAGGTTGGCACCGAGACCGACGAGAGCGATCGCCGCACGGAAGAGATAGTCGGTGCCGTAGACACCGATTCCGGCGACACGCGCGGCCCAGCCGTTGACGACGGACGACGATCGAGTCATCACGGCTGACATGCGTCGCAACGCTTCTGCGGGCGCGGCGCTGGTCGCCGCCGCGACCTCCGGGTCGGACGCCGTGAACGGCTGCCCGGGGAAGAAGCCAAGCCTTTCCAGACGGGCGAGCACCGGCTGATCGGTGACGTGGGGCGGCACAGTGGCCATGATCTGCGCCGCACGATCGAAGAACTGTTGGCCGGAGAGCGACCGCACTTCGGCGAGCGGATCGGCACCACCCGTCGCCGCGTCGAAGTCCACCGCCGGCGACACGGAGTCCGCACCGAGAGGCCGCACGCCGAAGCCGTCCTGAATCCGGTGAACGGCCGGATAATCGTCGGGCCCGTTGGTCTGGGTACGCCCGACCAGCCACACCACCGGGGTCGGCGCGTCTATCCGGGACATCCCCTCGGGCAGATCCCCCTGCCAACCCGGCGGCACGATGGCGTACTCGCAGGGACCGCCCCCGGTCGTGCGCGTGCCGATGACGGCGAAGACATCGGTCCACAGGTCGAGCAGTGGCAGCATGAAGTAGCGATCGACAGCCTCCACGATCGAAACCACCTGCGGCCCGTCGGTCAGATCGAGCCACGCCATCGAGTACAGGGTGTCGAAGTTGGGCCGCACCACTTCACGGAAATCCCCGGGCGGAAAGGCCCGGAAGTGCAGCAGCCCGTCGTGGTTCGCCGTAGCCCGCCGGGTGGCATCCATGAGCACCAGCGGGAAGAGGTAGCAATACCCTTCGATCGCGATCCGTTCGAGGTCCTCTGGGCGGGCAGCCATCGCGACCGCCTCCTGTTCGTGTCCGGTGAGGTTCTGTCCCACCCAGTGTGACACACTGTCACAGTGATGGTCACGGATTCTGCCGCCTCGGTACCCGACCAGCGCACCGCGATCCTCGACGCAGCCGCCGCGGTGATCACCGAACACGGCATGGGGGGCCTCACGGTCACCGCCGTCATGGGGCACGCGAAGATCTCGCGCACCGCGTTCTATCGGCGTTTCGACGACATCCCCGACGTCGTCTCCGGACTGCTCGAACGCCTACGCGTCGAACTCGTCCAGGCCGCCGGCGACTGGTTCCGCGATGAGATCGGCTCCCCCGAGATCATCCACGGCAACCTCCTCGCCGTCGCGCGCACCTTCCACCGCCACGGCGCGGTCCTGGAGGCCATCGTGATGGCCGCAGGATCCGACCCCCGCGTGCGCGACGACTGGGACAACCTCATTGAGGCCTTCCGGATCCGCACCGAAGCCGCCATCGAGCGCGACCAGGCCGCCGGAGCAATCAGCACCGCGATCCAGGCCCACGACACGGCGCTCGCACTCACCTGGCTGGACGAGCGCGCCGCAACCCGCCTGCTCGGCCGAAGCCGCGCCGGCACGCCCGAGGAGTACGCCAACCTGCTGACGCCGATCTGGACCCGGGTGCTGTTCGGCGGATAGCCCTGCCAGGCGCCGACCCGACTTCACCGGATGCCGCCTACGGAAGCAGGAGGATCTGCCCCACAATGGTTCGGGATT
>JAGQUI010000538.1 GCA_020438595.1 Propionibacteriaceae bacterium
ATGGACGCGTTGCGGCGCAGCCCCGACCACGCCTCGGAGAAGGTGTGCCTCATCGGAGGCCTCCCCTCGGGGAACGCTCACTGGTAGCCATAGACGCCCTTGCTCTGGTCACGGACCAACTCGCCCCTGGCCAGCTCGATCACGCGCTTGCGCATCTGGTCGACGATGTTCGCGTCGTGGGTGGCCATGATCACCGTGGTGTCGGCCCGGTTGATCCGGTCGAGCAGCTTCATGATGCCGATGCTGGTGTTCGGGTCGAGGTTGCCGGTGGGCTCGTCGGCGATCAGGATCGCCGGACGGTTCACGAAGGCCCGCGCGATCGCCACCCGCTGCTGCTCGCCGCCGGAGAGCTCCTCGGGCAACCGGTCGCCCTTGCCCTCCAGGCCGACGAGTTCGAGGGTCTCGGGGACGACCTTGCGGATCAGGGCGGTGGGCTTGCCGATCACCTGCATGGCGAACCCGACGTTCTCGGTGACGGTCTTGCCTGGCAGCAGCCGGAAGTCCTGGAACACCGTGCCGATCTGGCGCCGCAGCGCCGGGACCTTCCAGCTGTGCAGCCGGCTCAGGTCCTTGCCGGCCACGTGGATGTGCCCGGACGTGGGCAGGTACTCGCGCAGGATCAGCCGCAGGAAGGTGGACTTCCCGGAGCCGGACTCGCCGACCAGGAAGGTGAACTCACCCTTGGCGATCTCCACGGTGACGTTGCTCAGCGCGGGACGCGTCTGACCGTCATAGGTCTTGGAGACGTCTTCGAATCTGATCACAGGTGCTCTCGAACCGGGTAGGCAGTGGGGAAGTTTCCTTAACGTTTGCTAAGGCCGGCCTCAGAAAGCTTATTCGACAAGGGAGGCCTGCCCAATTCCATCCTTCGGCGTGTCAGCGCTCGCCCTGTTGACGCCGCCAGCGCACGCCCGCGTCGATGAAGCCGTCGATGTCGCCGTCGAAGACCGCATCCGGGTTGCCCACCTCGTGGTCGGTGCGCAGGTCCTTGACCATCTGGTACGGGTGCAGCACGTAGGAGCGCATCTGCGAACCCCAGGAGTTCCCGCCGTCTCCCTTCAGCTCGCGCATCTCGGCCTCCTTCTCGGCCCGGGCGCGCTCGAGCAGCCGGGACTGCAGCACGCGAAGCGCCGCCGCCTTGTTCTGCAGCTGGGACTTCTCGTTCTGGCAGGACACCACCAGGCCGGTGGGTAGGTGAAAAAAAAGTGATCCGGACGGCGGAGTCGGTGGTGTTCACGCTCTGCCCACCGGGCCCCGACGAGCGGAACACGTCCACCCTGATGTCGGACTCCGGGATGTCGATGTGGTCGGTCTCCTCGGTGACCGGGAGCACGTCCACGCCGGCGAAGGACGTCTGCCGGCGGCCCTGGTTGTCGAACGGGCTGATCCGGACCAGCCGGTGGGTGCCGTGCTCGACGGAGAGCATTCCGTAGGCGAAGGGCTCCCGCACCGTGAAGGTGGCCGACTTGATGCCCGCCTCCTCGGCGTAGGACGTGTCGTAGACCTCGGTGTTGTACCCGTGGCGCTCGGCCCAGCGCAGGTACATCCGCAGCAGCATCGCCGCGAAGTCGGCCGCATCGACGCCGCCGGCCTCGGAACGAATCGTGACCAGGGCGTCGCGCTGGTCGTACTCACCCGAGAGCAGCGTGCGGATCTCCAGCGCCTCGATGTCGGCCGCGAGGGTGGCGAACTCCTTCTGGGCCTCGGCGAGAGTGCCGGCGTCGTCCTCCTCGACCGCGAGTTCGATCAGGACGCCGAGGTCGTCGACCCGGCCGCGCAGCCCGACGATCCGGTCCACTTCAGCCTGTGCCCGGGACAACCGCGAGGTGACCCGCTGCGCGTTCTCCTGGTCATCCCACAGGTCGGGGGCCGCGGCCTCCTCCTGCAACGCCGCGATCTCGGCCCGCTTGGCGGCAGGGTCGATGACCGCTTCGATCGAGGTGAGGGTGCGGTCGAGGACGGCCAGGTCGGCCTGCAGATCAGCGGCAGTCACGAGGTAGCACTCTACGCCACCGCTCCCCCGCGGCCCGGCACCACCCGGACGGGGCCTTGTCACCTGCCCGGGGGACCTATTCCCGACATTTTCCGGGATTGGCTGGATTTGTCCCCTGAACGGGTGACGGAACGGTGTCCCCCGGGGGGTGACTAGGGGTTGTCCCCTTTTCGGGGGACTTCTAAAAAAAAAAAAAAAAGA
>JAGQUI010000539.1 GCA_020438595.1 Propionibacteriaceae bacterium
CGTTCGGGCGTGCCTCGTAGATGATCCCGACCACCCCGAGCGGCACCCGCACCTGCCGCACCCGGACCCCGTTGGGGTTCGTCCAGCCACGGACCACGTCGCCCACCGGATCGGGCAGGCCGGCCAGCGAGCGCAGGCCCGCGACCATGCCGTCGACCCGGGTCGCGGTGAGGCTGAGCCGGTCGACCAGGGACTCGCTGGTGCCCGCCTCACGGGCGGCGGCGACGTCGAGGGCGTTCGCGGCCAGCACGGCCTCGGTGGCCCCGGCCAGCGCGTCGGCCATGGCGTGCAGCGCCGCGTCCTTCTGCGCGCGGGTGAGGACGGCCAGCGCGCGGCTGGCGGTCTTGGCTGCGGTGGCCTGCTCGGTGAAGCTCATGCCGCACAGGATAGGGCGTGGACCGAGTGAGGAACCGTCCCCGATTCGGTCCGCGGACCGGGTCGGGGGACGGTTCCGAACCCGGTCCACCTCACGACGCGGTCGCGAACAGCGCGGGCAGGCGAACCGGCGCGCCAGCCCTGGCCCCGTGGAACACCGCCACCAGCACCGGCAGCGTGGAGGTGATCGCCAGGGCGTTGGGCCATTTTCGGCTGCCCGGTCAGGAGGCCGTGCGAGGTCCAGGAGAGGTTGAGCACGGGCATGCCTGCCACGCCACGAGGGAGGGCCCGGCGGTCACCCGCGTCCGCCACAGCCGGACGGCCTGCGGCACACCGAGCAGGGAGGCGGTCAGTGCGGCCAGCCAGCCCAGGAACTCGACGGAACTCACCGTACCGCCGATCAGGACGCGACCAGCCGGAGGTCAGTCGAGCCCCGACGAGGCCTCCGGGTTGTCGATCGGGTCGGGCTCACCGGCCAGGCCTACGGGCGTCCGCTCGGTCGCCGACACGGCAGAACGCCTACTCAGCCGCGCTTCGAGCCTCGAATACGCATCGAGTTGCAGCGGACGCAACCCCGCCGTCCGCAGGCCCCACCAGACCAGGTTGAACAGGGCCAGCGTGCCGGTCGCCGTGGCAGCGATCATGGTGCCCGCGTCGCCCACCAGCACGCCCCAGCCGAGCCAGAGCGCCTGGTTCACGACGGCCATCACCAGGAAGACCGGGGAGACCCCCTCCACCCGTGGCGCGCGGATCAGCTCGATGCTCTGCCCGATGCTCGCGTATGCGGCGGGCAGCACGGCGAACGCGCCGTAGAAGGCGGTGCCGAGCACCAGGTCGACCACGATCATCACCCCGGCGAGCACCAGACCGGGCAGGAGCACCCGGGGCAGCGGCCGGTGTAGCTCGCGGGCCATCAGCACCAGCACGGTCAGGGTCGTGAGGCCGCCCAGGACATTGGGCACGATCATGTTCAGCTTCGCGATCAGGAAGCCGTGCACCATCCAGGCCATGTTCAGCCCAAGGATCGTCTGCCAGGCCGGCAGCGAGACTCCCGCCACATCGCGGGTGCGGACCAGCCGGACGACCTGGGGCAGGCCCAGCACCGTCCCGACGAGGGCCGCTCCCCAGCCGAAGAGCTCGACGGGCGTCACTTCTTCTTCCTCGCCCGCACGATCAGGTCGTCGCGGTGCACCACCTCGCGGTCGAACCCGGCGCCGCGTTCGGCGACCAGATCGCGCGTGCTGCGTCCGATGATGTCGGGCAGGTCGGAGGAGTCGTAGCCGACCAGGCCGCGGGCGATCACCGAGCCGGACTCGCTGACCAGCCGCACCGGGTCGCCGGCCTGGAACGTGCCGCGCACCCCGACGATGCCGGCCGGCAGCAGGGACGCCTTGCGTTCGGTGAGGGCCCGCACGGCCCCGGCGTCCAGCACCAGCTCGCCCTGCGACACCGACGCGTAGGCCAGCCACATCAGCTTGCGCGACCGGCGCTTGCCGGTGGCCCGGAACAGCGTGCCGACGGGTTCGCCCGCCAGGGCGGCCTCGACGCTCGTGGCGGCGGCCAGCACCACCGGGATGCCGGACGCCGTGGCGATCCGCGCGGCCTGCAGCTTGGTGGCCATGCCGCCGGTGCCGACCTCCGCGCCGGCTCCGTTGGTGTCCACGTCGAGCTCCTCGATGTCGGGCACCACCGGGATCGGGCGCGCGCCGACGTGCGAGGGGTGCTCGGTGTAGAGGGAGTCCACGTCGCTGAGCAGCACCAGCGCGTCCGCCCCGACGAGGTGGGCGACCAGCGCGGCGAGCCGGTCGTTGTCGCCG
>JAGQUI010000053.1 GCA_020438595.1 Propionibacteriaceae bacterium
CGAGCTGCTCGTCCGGGCCGACGAGGGGGACGCCGAAGCGGTGGCCGAGCTCGAGTCGGCGTTCGCCGGGCCGCTGGAGTTCGGTACGGCCGGCCTGCGCGGGCCGCTGGGTCCGGGTCCGGCCCGGATGAACCGGGTCGTGGTGAGCCAGGCGGCGGCCGGCCTGGCCGCGCACCTGCGCAGCCTGGGCCAGGAGGGCGGACGGGTGATCGTCGGGTTCGACGCCCGCTACAACTCCGAGGTGTTCGCCGCGGACACCGCAGAGATCCTCGCCGGGGCGGGCCTGTTCCCGCTGCTGTGCTCGCGCCCGCTGCCCACCCCGGTGGTCGCGTTCGGCATCCGCCACTTCGAGTGCGTGGCCGGGGTCGTCGTCACGGCGTCCCACAATCCCCCGCAGGACAACGGCTACAAGGTCTACCTGGGCGACGGCTCCCAGATCGTGCCGCCCACCGACAGCCAGATCGCCGCGCAGATCGCCGCGGTCGCGGCCCACCCGGTGGCCGACATCGCCCGTAGCGACGACTACCCGCTGGTCGGGGACGAACTGGTCGACGCCTACGTGGCCAGGGCCGCCTCGCTGGTGCCGCCCGAGGCGCCGCGCGACGTGACCTGGGTGTACACCGCGATGCACGGGGTCGGCGCGGCGGTGGTCGACCAGGTCGTGGCCGCGTCCGGGTTCGGCGAGCCGTACCGGGTGGCCGCGCAGATCGAGCCCGACCCGGCCTTCCCGACCGTGCCGTTCCCGAACCCGGAGGAACCCGGCGCCATCGACCTCGCCCTCGGCCTCGCCATCGAGACCCGCGCCGACATCGCGATCGCCAACGACCCGGACGCCGACCGCTGCGCCGCGGCCGCCGTGGTCGACGGGAGCTGGCGGATGCTCACCGGCGACGAACTCGGCGCGCTGCTGGCCGACGACCTGCTCCGCCGCGGCGTGAGCGGGACCTACGCCTGCTCGGTCGTCTCCAGCACGCTGCTGGCCTCGATGGCCGCCGCGCACGGCCAGCCGTTCGCGACCACGCTGACCGGGTTCAAGTGGATCGGACGGGTACCCGGGCTGGCGTTCGGCTACGAGGAGGCGATCGGCTACTGCACCGACGCCGCCGCCGTGCCCGACAAGGACGGCATCACCACCCTGGTCCGGATCCTCGCCCTCGTCGCCGAACTGAAGGCGGCCGGGCAAACCGTGGCGCAGCGGCTCGACGAGATCGCCCGCGACTACGGCGTACACCTCACCTCACAACTCGCGTTCCGCGTGGCCGACCTGAGCCTGATCGCCGACGCGATGGCGCGTGTCCGGGCCACTCCCCCGGTCGAGCTGGCCGGAGAACCGGTCTCGGCGACCGACCTCGCGACCGGCGGCGCCGAGCTGCCGCCCACCGACGGCATGCTGTTCGAGGGCGCCTCCGTGCGCGTGGTGGTGCGTCCCTCGGGCACCGAGCCCAAACTCAAGTGCTACCTGCAGGTGCGGCTGCCCGCCGGCGGCGACCTCGCGTCCGACCGGGCCAGGGCCGCGGAACTCATGGCCCGGGCGCGCGCCGACATGACCACAGCCCTCGGCCTGTGAGCGGGGCGCCTCCGCGGCTGGTGCTGATCGCCGGCGCGTCCGGCAGCGGCAAGTCCCGGCTGGCGCACCTGGCCGGCTGCCCGTCCCTGCGGCTGGACGACTTCTACTTCGACGCCGACCACCCCGACCTGCCGCGCTCGCCGCTCGGGATCGTGGACTGGGACGACCCGCGCTGCTGGGCCGCGGACGCCGCCGTCGCCGCGCTGAAGGAGTTGCTGGCGTCCGGACGGATCGTGGCGCCGGCCTACTCGATCCCGGAGAGCCGCCGGGTGGGCAGCCACGAGGTGCGCCTGGACGGAGCGTCCTGCCTGACCGCCGAAGGCATCTTCGCGATCGAATTCCTGGCCACCTGCCGCGCCGCCGGCCTGGCCGCCGACGCCGTCTACCTCGACCGTCCCGGCTTCGTGGTGTTCTGGCTGCGGTTGCGCCGCGACCTGGCCCGGAAGCGCAAGCCCCCGCGGATCCTGTTCCGGCGCGGGCTCGCGCTCTGGCGTGCCCAGCCGGCGCTGAAGCGCAAGGCGCTCGCCGCCGGGTTCACCCCGATGTCGATGCGGGCCGCCGTCGCGCACCTCGCCAGCACTTCGCCGTAAGACCGGCCGTCAACGGCCACTTCGAAGCCACGCCGAACATCGTTCAGTGTTGCCCGACTCCCGCCGGCTTGTTAGGGTCGGCAGTCGGCGCCGGTCCTCGAACCGGCGGTGGGCCGCGTGCGTCGGGGGAGATTCCTCCGGATGTACGTACGGTGTGGGGAGTCTCGTGCGCCGGCGATGAGCGCCGGTGTTCCACGAGCCCGGGGGCCGAACCCCCGGGCGGGATTCCACGACCCGGTCGGCGGTGACTCCGCCCGGAGGGACGAGTGGACGAAACGACAATCGCGTTGCGTGCCGAAGGCCTGTTCAAGGTCTTCGGACCACGCCCGCAGGCGGCGGTACGCAAGCTTCACGAGGGAATCGGTCGGGATGAACTCGGCGACAACGTGACCGCTGCGGTCATCGACGCGTCGTTCGAGGTGAAGGTCGGCGAGATCTTCGTCGTGATGGGCTTGTCAGGATCCGGCAAGTCGACGCTGATCCGGATGCTGAACGGCCTCTGGGATGCCACCGCGGGCAGCGTCACGATCGGCGGCGAGACCATCACCGGCGTCAGCCACAAGCGCCTCCGCGAGATCCGGGAGCAGCGGATCTCGATGGTGTTCCAGCACTTCGCGCTGCTCCCCCACCGCACCGTGCTCGACAACGTCGCCTACGGCCTCGAGATCCGCAAGGTGCCGCGGGCCGAACGCGAGGCCCGGGCGCGTGAGGTGGTCCGGCTGGTCGGCCTCGAGGGCTGGGAGCGGCGACTGCCGGGCCAGCTGTCCGGCGGCATGAAGCAGCGCGTGGGCCTCGCCCGGGCGCTGGCCGCCGACACCGAGGTGCTGCTCATGGACGAGGCGTTCTCCGCCCTCGACCCCCTGATCCGGCGCGAGATGCAGGAGCAGCTGCTGGAGCTGCAGGAGAGCCTCGGCAAGACCATCGTCTTCATCACCCACGACCTGAACGAGGCCATGTTCCTGGGTGACCGGATCGCGGTGATGCGGGACGGGCGGATCGTCCAGATCGGCACCCCGGAGGACATCCTCACCGACCCCGCCAACGACTACGTCGCCCAGTTCGTCCAGGACGTCGACCGCGCCCGGGTGCTCACCGCCGGCGCCGTGATGGAGCAGCCGCGCGCCCTCGTCCAGCTCGGCGCCGGCCCGCGGGCGGCCCTGCGGGCAATGCGGGACACCCAGTCGGCGACGGCGTTCGTGGTCGACCGCGGACGCAAGCTGGTCGGCCGGATCAGCGACCGCGCAGCGCTCGACCTCGTCCGGGCCGGGGAGACCAGCCTGAAGGGACACCTCAGGACGGCGGCCACCGTGGAGCCCTCTGCCCTGCTCGCCGACCTGTTCATGACCGCGGTGGAGACCTCGGCGCCACTCGCGGTGGTCGATGCCGGGCAGCGACTGCTGGGCGTGGTGCCGCGGGTCACGCTGCTGGCCGCCCTCGGCGGCGAGACCGAGGCCGGCCGGACCGCCCCGCTCGCGCACCGGGCGCTGCCGACGTCCGTGATCGACACCGTCCTGGAACCGGCGCCGACGAACGGGGAGGTGGGCTGATGGACGGCTTCCGCATTCCGATCGGTGACTGGGTCGCCGATGGCGTCGACTGGGTGGTGCAGAACGCCGAGACACCTTTCCTGTGGCTGCGCACCCTCTTCCTCGGTCTCTACGACCTGCTCGACGCGGCCCTGACCAGCGTCTCCCCGTGGCTCCTGATCGTCCTCGTCGTCGTCCTGGCGCTGTTCGCGCGGGGCTGGGTGTTCGCCCTCGGCGGCGGCATCGGCCTGATCCTGATCATGGGCATGGACCAGTGGACCAACGCGATGGACACCCTGTCGCTGGTGCTGGTCTCCGCGTTCCTGGCGATCGTGATCTCGATCCCGCTGGGCATCCTCGCCGCGAAGTCCAGAGCCGTCTCCCTGGTGGTCCGCCCGATCATGGATTTCCTGCAGACCATGCCCGCCTTCGTCTACCTGATTCCTGCGCTGCTGCTGTTCCGCGTGGGCGTCGCACCGGGCATCGTCGCCACGATCATCTTCGCGCTCGCCCCGGGCGTCCGGCTCACCGAACTGGGCATCCGCGGCGTCGACCGCGAGGTGGTGGAGGCCGGCGCGGCCTTCGGCGCCACCCCCGCGCGCATCCTGCGCCAGATCCAGCTCCCGCTCGCGATGCCCAGCATCATGGCCGGCGTCAACCAGGTGATCATGCTGTCGTTGTCGATGGTCGTGATCGCCGGGCTGGTCGGCGCCGGTGGCCTGGGCGGTGACGTGATCGCGTCGCTGAACCGGCTGGACACCTCGCTCGGCGTGGAGGCCGGGCTCTCCGTGGTGATCCTCGCGATCCTGCTCGACCGGTTCACCAGCGCCTTCGGCGAACACCGCGGGCTGTACGCGCGGCTGCGCGCCCGGCAGATCGCCGCCCGCGAAGCGAACGGCTCCGGCGCCGACGACGACCGGGAGGTGCGGGCGGACGCCACGGTCGCCTGAGCCCGACGACTCCGCGGCCAGTGGGTCGCGTGCGTGTGGATCGCCGAACGGTCCCCGCGTCCACGGCGGGACGGAGACTCCGCCTGCCGGGAAAGGAATACCAATCATGAAGAAGCTGGCCACCGCGCTCACCGCCGCGGCCGCAGCGACCACACTGTTCATCGGGGGGTGTTCGTCGACGGCCCCCGGAACCACGACCTCAGAGTCGACGAGCGACAAGACCGTCACCCTCGCCGTCTTCAACGGCTGGGACGAGGGCATCGCGAGCTCCGAGTTGTGGAAGGCGATCCTGGAGGACAAGGGCTACACGGTGAACCTCGAGTACGCCGACGTGGCGCCGTTGTTCGCCGGCCTGTCGACCGGGGACTACGACTTCGCGACGGACATCTGGCTGCCGACCACCCACGCGTCCTACATCGACGAGTTCGGTGACAAGATCGTCGACGTCGGCACCTGGTTCGACCAGGCGAAGCTCACCCTCGCGGTGAACGAGGACGCCCCGATCACCTCGCTGGACGAGCTGGCCGCGAACGCCGACGCCTTCGACAACAAGATCATCGGCATCGAGCCGGGCGCCGGCCTGACCAAGACCGTCGAGGAGAAGGTCATCCCGGAGTACGGCCTGGACAAGATGACATTCACCACCTCCTCCACCGCAGCCATGCTCACCGAGCTGAAGGCCGCCACGGACGCCGGCGAGAACATCGTGGTCACCTTGTGGGAGCCACACTGGGCCTACAGCGCGTTCCCGATCCGCAACCTCGAGGACCCGAAGGGCACCCTGGGCGCCGCCGAGGGCATCCACGTGTACAGCCGCACCGGCTTTGCCGACGACCATGCCGAGGTCGCGGGCTGGCTCGCCGACTTCACGATGACCCCCGACCAGCTCTACAGCCTGGAGGACCTGCTGTTCAACCAGAACGACACCGACGACTACGGTCCGCTGGTGAAGCAGTGGATCTCCGAGAACCAGGACTACGTCGATTCGCTGACCAGCTGACGCTGGACCACAGCCCGGCCACGAGGGGTCCCGACGCCAGGTCGGGGCCCTTCGTCGTCGGCGAATGGGCCGCTTTCCACTTCTGGCGTCCTTGCCCTTACGATGAAGAGCGTGACCCCTGAGTTCATACTCTTGGCACTCGTTGTTATCACGGCGTTGGCCTTCGATTTCACCAACGGGTTCCATGACACAGCGAACGCCATGGCCACCTCGATCGCAACGAAGGCGTTGAGCCCGAAGGCAGCCGTCACCCTCTCGGCCATCCTGAATCTGGTCGGCGCCTTCCTCTCCGTCGAGGTCGCCATCACCGTCACCAACGCCGTGATCCGGATCCAGAACCCCGACGGTACTCCCATCCCGGCGCTGATGGCGGACGACGGCTACGGCCTGCTGCTGATCCTGATGGCGGGCCTGGCCGGCGCGATCATCTGGAACATCCTGACCTGGCTGTGGGGGTTGCCCTCGAGTTCCTCGCACGCCCTGTTCGGCGGCCTGATCGGGGCCACGATCGCCAGCATGGGCTGGGGCGGCGTCAAGTGGATCGGCGACGGCGCGAAGCTCGACGGGGTGATCGGCAAGGTCATCCTGCCGGGCGTGCTGTCGCCCGTCGTCGCCATCATCGTGGCGATGGTCGGCACCTGGCTGGTGTTCAAGATCACCGAGGGCGTCGCCCGGCGCTACCAGGAGAGCGGCTTCCGCTGGGGGCAGATCGGCACCGCGTCACTGCTCTCCCTCTCCCACGGCACCAACGACGCCCAGAAGACGATGGGCGTCGTGACCCTGGCCCTGATCGCCTCCGGCTACTGGACCGACCCCACCGCGATCCCGGTCTGGGTGAAGATCGCCTGCGCTGTCGCCATCGCCTCCGGCACCTACATCGGCGGCTGGCGGATCATCCGCACCATGGGCAAGGGCCTCGTCGAGATCCTGTCCCCGCAGGGCATGGCCGCAGAAAGCGCCTCGGCCGCGGTCATCCTCACCTCGAGCCAGCTCGGTTTCGCCCTCTCCACCACCCACGTCTGCACCGGTTCGATCCTCGGCTCTGGCCTCGGCCGCAAGGGCGCGACCGTCCGCTGGCGAGTGGCCGGACGGATGGGTCTGGCCTGGCTGACCACGCTGCCGCTGGCCGGCCTGGTCGGCGCGGCGATGTGGTGGATCGGCCACCTCATCGGAGGTACAACCGGCGCGTTCGTCGTGTTCGGCATCATGTGCCTGGCCGCCGTGTACATGTGGTGGCAGTCCCGACGCAACCCGATCAGCCCCCACAACGTCAACGACGAGTGGGTCGACGGGGACAGCAGCGGCACCGACTCCGAGGTGCCGGTCTCCGAGGCGGTGCACTGATGCAACAGCTCTGGGCGGCCCTGGACGGGGCCTGGCGCGTGCTCCTGGTGGGCCTGGTCCTCGGCGCGGGACTCCCTGCGATCTTCGCCCTGGGCGTGCGGTCGCTCGCGTGGGGCACCGGCGGCGAGGCCGCGATCCACGACGACGGCGTCGAACGGAAGCCCCACCCGCTGGGCCGGGTGCTCGCCGTGGTCCTGTTCGCGATCGTCGTACTGGCGGTGCTCGCCGGGCTCGGCTACATCATCGCCCACGGCATGGGCTGGACGGTCACCTTCAACGGCATCGTCCCGGTGTTCACGAAGAAGGGCTGAGCACCACCGGCTGCAGGCCGGCGGCCGAGACCGCCTGCTGCATGTCCTGCGCCACCCGGGCGAGCAGCGCGCGCGCCCGCAGGCCGACGTGAGCCCGGATCATCGACTCCGGCAGCGGCTGGACGGCGATCCGGCTGCCCACCCCGCCCAGCACGAGCGGCAGCGTGTAGCCGACCGAGGACGGGAAGCTCGCCAGCTGGGTGGCCACGGGCCCCCGGCGCAGCTCGATCTCCAGCGGCACCTTCGGCCGTACGATCCGCAGCCCCGTCCGCAGCGAGAGGTCCCGCAGCTTGTCGGGATGCTCACGCCGGTGCGCGAAGTAGCGTCCGGCCGCGCCCTGCTGCCCGGCGAGCCGCGCCACCGCATCCAGGTAGGCGTCGGAGTCGACCACGCCGGTCTCCACGAGCGAGGAGCCGACCACGTCCACCCCGCGCAGCAGCCGGGGCGGGCCGAACCGGCGCCGCGTCCAGTCGTAGCCGTGGTGCTCGACCCGGCTGCCCGGCAGCGCGGTGACGCTCATCACCGTGAACAGCTGCAGGTGGGCGCGGGACAGGAACCTGCGCGCGTGGTGGGCCAGCGGCACCCGGGCCGCGCCGAGGCCCGCGTGCCAGCGCCGCAGCGGCTCGCCGCCGGCCAGTTGGGCGGCGAACTCCAGCGTGGCCGTGCCGTCGTCGACCACCACCACCTCGCCGGGCCGTGCGAACGGCAGAAGGGCCTGGACCATGCCCGAGAACGGGTCGCCGATCACCAGCCGGCGGGCGCCGGCCACGACCGGCCGCAGCTGCGCCAGCGTCCGCACCCGGGCCACGGCGGACGCCCGCGGCGCGTGCCAACTCAGTGCGATGCCCTCCTCCTCGGCGAAGTCGCCCATCGAGCGCAGTTGCTCGACCGTGACCCGATCGGCGGGAGTGAGCACCGCGAGGTGCGTGCGTGCGGCGGTGCCCTCGCTGTGGCACCACTCGAGCACGTGCAGGAACTGGGCCGGGCTCTCGACCAGCGCCAGCGTGTCGGTGCGCATGCGGGGCTCCGTGCTCATGCCACCCGGTCCGGTCCCGCCTGCGCGGCCTCAGCGACCACGCCGGGGACCCGGCGCAGCTTCTTCATCGCCGTGAGTTCGCCCGGGTAGACCTGCTTCACGCCGTCGCCCAGGGACTCCTCGATCACCCGGATGTCGCGGACGAGGCGCCGCATACCCTCCGGTTCGACGGACGCGGACTGGTCCGAGCCCCACATCGCGCGGTCGAGGGTGATGTGCCGCTCCACCATGCACGCGCCCAGCGCCACGGCGCACAGCGTGGTCTGCAGGCCGACCTCGTGCCCGGAGTAGCCGATCGGCACGTTCGGGTACTCGGCCTCGAGGGTGTTGATCACCCGCAGGTTCAGCTGCTCCGCCGGCGCCGGGTAGGTGCTGGTGGCGTGCAGCAGCACGATGTTGCGACTGCCCAGCACCTCGACGGCGTGCCGGATCTGCTCGGGGGTGGACATGCCGGTGGACAGGATCACCGTCCGTCCGGTCGCCCGCAGCGCGCGCAGCAGGGCGTCGTCGGTGAGGCTCGCCGAGGCCACCTTGAACGCGGGCGGGTTGAACGCGCCGAGGAAGTCGACGCTCTCGGTGTCCCACGGCGAGGCGAACCAGTCGATGCCGACCTCGCGGCAGTACTCGTCGACCTGGCGGTACTGCTCGGCGTCGAACTCGACCCGGCGCCGGTACTCGATGTAGGTCATCCGGCCCCACGGGGTGTCGCGCTCGAGTTCCCACTGGTCGCGGGGGGTGCACACCTCGGGGGTGCGCTTCTGGAACTTGACCGCGTCCATGCCCGCGGCCTTCGCCTGGTCGATCAGCGCCAGCGCGGTGCGCAGGTCGCCGTTGTGGTTGATGCCGATCTCGCCGATCACGTAGACCGGCTGGCCGGGTCCGACCAGCCGTTCGCCGATCCGGCGCAGCCTGGGGTTGAAGCTCACAGTTGGTCCTCCTCAAGGATCCACGAGGCGATCTCGCGGACGGCTCCGTGCCCTCCCGGCACGGTGGTGACGGTGCGGGCGGCCGCCCGCACCGATGCGTGGGCCGAGGCGACCGCCACCGGCCAGCCGACCTGCGCGAAACAGGGCAGGTCGTTGACGTCGTTGCCGAGGTACAGGACGCGGCCCGGCGCCAGCCGCCGTTCGTCCAGCCACAGCGCGAGTTCCTCGCCCTTGGCCGGGATGCCGTGGCGGCACTCGACGCCGAGCTTGGCCGCCCGCGCCGCGACGACCGGGTTCACCTCGGTCGACAGGATCAGCACCGGCAGGCCGGCCCGGCGCATCGCGGCAACGCCCATACCGTCGCCGCGATGCACCGCGACCCGTTCGGTGCCGTCCGCGCCCAGCCAGGCGCGGTCGTCGGTCTGCGTGCCGTCGAAGTCGAGCACGACCGCGTCGACGTCGCCGGGGATGGGCCGGGTGCGGGCGTCGAGCAGGGGGATCAACGCCCGCGCCCGGTCCAGGTCGGCCGGCTCGTCGATCTCCAGCACCCGGGCGGGATCGGTCGGCACGGCCACGGTACGTCCGAAGAACCTCCGGCCGGACGCGGCGAAGCCGTCGGCGCGCATCGCGTACACGGCGCCGGTCTCCAGCCACTCCGGCTCGCGGTCCTGCCGGCGCTGCCGGCCCCGCGCGTCGTGGTTGACGCCGGTGGCGGCGTTCGCGTCCCGCCAGAGGAAGCCGTGGAACGACGCGGCGGTGAAGGCGGTGTCGGCGCCGTCGTCCAGGACCGCGGCCACGGCGGCGTCCAGGTCGCCGGCGGTCAGGAACGGGCTGGTGCACTGCACGAGCACGACCACCGCGAGGTCCTCGGCGTGGTCGCCGTAGAGCACCTCGACCGCGTGGGTGAGGGCGGACTCGCTGGAGGCGTGGTCGTCGGACAGCTCGGGTGGACGCCGCACCGCGATCGCGCCGGCGGCGGTGGCAGCGGCGGCGATCGCCGGATCGTCGGTGGAGACGGCGACCGCACTGATGCGTCCGGCTGCCTGGGCGGCCCGGATCGCACGCACCACGAGCGGCACCCCGCCGACCCGGGCGAGGTTCTTGCCGGGGACGCCCTTCGACCCACCGCGGGCGGGGATCACGGCCAGCACGTCGCCGCGTCCGGGGCCGGCGGTGGTGCCGGGGGGTGTGCTCGTCCTGGTCACAACCCGCACGCTAGGCAGGCCGGGCAGCAGGCAGGACACGGTCAGTCCACCAGTCGGTGAACGGTCGGGGAACATTGCGAGGCGCCCGGCGTTGACCCCGGGCAGAGGGTCGTGCCACGTTGGAGGTACGGGCGCCGCGGGGTGCCCGGATCGGAGGCGACGATGCCCAGCCAGGCCGAGGTGGACGAACTGAAGCGGCGGATCGCGGAACTCGAGGCGGAGCTGGCCGAGGCCAGGCAGGCCCATGACAAGCTCCTGCAGGAAGAGGTGAAGTCCGACCAGGCCTGGGGCGAGTTCAACCCCGGCTGAGTCGTCGGATCACGCGGGCTTGCCGAACACCTCCTCGAGGATGGGGGCGAGCTTGGCGTTGTACTTGTCGGCCATCGACAGCAGCCAGCCCTCGTC
>JAGQUI010000540.1 GCA_020438595.1 Propionibacteriaceae bacterium
TGCCGGGTACGGTGCCGTGGTCACGTGGACCGGGATCCCACACGGCTACCTCTACATGGTGCTGATCGCCACGGCCTACGACCTGGGCCGGCGCGTGCACTGGCCCTGGGGACGCCTGATCCTGATCGCGCTCGCCGGCACGATCCCGTTCCTGTCCTTCTGGGCCGAGTACTCCGCCCGCAAGGACGTCCAGGCCCGGATCCGTGCCGTCGAGGACGCCACCCCCTGAGGTCCTGGTAGCGCGCGCACCCAGCATCCGGCCCTTCGTGACGCTCGCTAGCGCTCGCTCCTCAGGGACCGGGATGAAGATGCACGCAATGCCGGGGACGGTGACACCACACCACCGCTCGAGGAACGAGGGCGGCATCACGAAGGGCCCACACGCCGCGGCCCACACCCCACGGACCCGAGGAGCATCCGGGTGAGACACGAACCCGGACGCGTCACGAAGGGCCGCTTCAACGCAGCGGGAGCTCCAGGTGGTCGACACTGAAGACCAGGCCGGGGAAGTTCTGGTCTGCGGCGACGGTGACGAAGCCGAGCCGGTGGTACCAGTCCGACAGCCGGGTGTTCTCCCCGATGATCCCGATCCGCAGCGTCGCCGCTCCCCCGTCCCTGGCGCGGCGCGCTCCCTCGACCACCAGGGCCTCCCCGTGGCCGCGGTGCCGGGCGTCCGGGTGGACGGCGAGGTGCCGCAACACCCAGGTGTCAGGGAAGCGCCGGGACGCGCCCACGAAGGCGCAACCGACGATCCGGCCGTCGTGCTCGACGGCGAACAGTTGGGCGGGCCGGGCGACCACGCGGGCCACCTCGCCGGGCTGCCAGAACGCCGGGTTGGACGGGGTGTTGTCCGCCGTCAGTCCGAACGCGGGGACGTCGGTGCCGAAGCCGGCGTGCAGGACGGCCAGGCATTCGCCGTACCGCTCGGGACCCACCTCAATGATCGGCATAGCTCTTTATCGATAAAATGCTAGATCAACAGATCGGCAATTCTTTGGAGATCCTCGGCCCCGGCGAATTCGATCACAATGCGGCCCTTACTACGGCCTTCACTGACCAGCACCCGAGTGTCCAGCCGGTCGGACAGCTCGCGCTGCAGGTCGGCGGCCGCCGGCGACAGCTCCACCTGGTGCTTCGCACGCGGCGCTCGCCGCGCGCCGTGCTCCCCCACGGCGACAATCTCCTCGGCGGCCCGCACCGACAACCCCTCGGCCACGATCCGGGTGGCGAGGTGTTCCATCGCGTCCGCGTCGGGCAGCATCAGGATGGCCCGCGCGTGGCCGGCGCTGAGCACCCCGGCGGCGACCCGGCGCTGCACGGGCGCCGGCAACTGCAGCAGCCGGATCGTGTTGGAGATCTGCGGCCGGGAGCGCTTGATCCGCACTGACAGCTCCTCCTGGGTGCAGCTGAAGTCGCTCATCATCTGCTGGTACGCGGCCGCCTCCTCCAGCGGGTTCAGCTGCGCCCGGTGCAGGTTCTCCAGGAGTGCGTCGCGCAACAGGTCCGCGTCCTCGGTGCGCCGGATGATCGCCGGAATCGTGGCCAGGCCGGCCTGCTGGGTGGCCCGCAGCCTCCGCTCCCCCATCACCAGTTCGTAGCCGCCCCCGTCGAGGGGGCGCACCACGACCGGCTGCAGCAGGCCCACCTCGGTGATGGACGCGACCAGCTCGGCCAGCGCATCCTCGTCGAAGACCGTACGCGGCTGCTTGGGGTTGGGCCGGATCTCGGCAACGGGGACGTCGGCGAAGTGCGCGCCCCGGGGCTCGGGTTCCGTCCCGGCATCGTGGTGGGGCGCGAGCTCGGGGTCCGTGCGCTGCAGCAGGTCGCCGAGGCCGCGTCCGAGGCCGGTGTGCCGGGGCGTGTTCATGCGGACCTCTCCTCGTTCGTGGCCGCCCCGCGCTCCGCGATCTCCGCGGCGGCTTCGAGGTAGGCCTGCGCCCCTGCGGACGCGGAATGGTAGGTGAGCACCGACTGCCCGTAGCTGGGCGCCTCCGAGACCCGCACCGAACGCGGGATCGCAGCGAGCAGTGTCTCCTGCGGGAAGTGCTGGCGCACCTCCGCAGCCACCTGCGACGCCAACCGGGTGCGGCCGTCGTACATGGTGAGCAGCACGGTGGAAAGGGTCAGGTGGTCGTTCATCGAGCCCTTGACGAGGTTGATCGTGCGCAGGAGTTGCGAGACGCCC
>JAGQUI010000541.1 GCA_020438595.1 Propionibacteriaceae bacterium
TTCGACCCCGTCGACGTGGATGCCTCGGGCGGCGATGTCGGTGGCGACCATCACGCGCACGCGGCCGTCGGCGAACGCCTTCAGGCCGCGCTCGCGGGCGTTCTGGGACAGGTTGCCGTGCAGTTCGACGGCGGGGATTCCGTCGGAGGTGAGCTCGCGGGCCAGCTTGCGGGCCTGGTGCTTGGTGCGGGTGAACAGCAGCCGGCGTCCGGTGCCCGAGGCGAGCTCGCGCACGACGCGGCGCTTCTGGCCGGGATCGGCGACCAGCAGGGCGTGGTGGGTCATCGCCACGACGGGCGAGGACGCCGCGTCCACGCTGTGCTCGAGCGGGCGGTTCAGGAACCGCTTCACCAGCTTGTCGACGCCGGCGTCCAGGGTGGCGGAGAACAGCAGGCGCTGGCCGTCCGCCGGGGTGCGGTCCATCAGACGCTTCACGCCGGGCAGGAAGCCCATGTCGGCCATGTGGTCGGCCTCGTCGAGCACGGTCACGGCGACGTCGTCGAGGCGCAGGTGGCCCTGGCCGATCAGGTCCTCGAGGCGTCCGGGCGTGGCCACGACGATGTCGACGCGCTGCCGCAGTCGGCGCACCTGGCCGGCCTGGCTCACGCCGCCGAAGATGGTCATGACGCCGAGTCCGGCGGACGCGGCGAGCGGCTCGATGGTGGCGAGGATCTGGTTGGCGAGCTCGCGGGTGGGTGCGAGCACGAGTCCGCGGGGCGCGCCGGGACGGCTCTGCCGCTGCAGCTTCGCGCCGGACGGCACGAGGCCGGCCAGGCGGGCGACCAGGGGCAGGGAGAACGCGAGCGTCTTGCCGGAGCCGGTGCGTCCGCGTCCGAGCACGTCGCGGCCGGCGAGCGTGTCGGGAAGGGTGGCGGACTGGATCGGGAACGGGGTGCTGATGCCGGCGTGGAACAGCGGGTCGATCAGGCGGGTGGGGACGCCCAGCGACGCGAACGACGACAGGGCGGAAACAGGTGAGGACAAGGAAGTACAGCTTTCGGAACTAGGTGGTCACCACGGTCCAAGTCGGCTCGCGCTCTGGATGGCTGGCCATCGGCGCGGTGCACGAATGTGGTGCGATGCTGGACGCGACTGCCGCGTCCTGGCGTCCATTCTCTCACGGGGCACCCCGAACCCCCGAATCGGCTGGAACGGGCCGCGCGTGCTAGCGTTGTGTCTTCGCTCGCTCCCCCACCCAAGATCCCCGCGCCGGCGTCGTCGATGCGGTCAACAGGACTTCACACCGCGGTCCAGAAACACGAAGGAAGATCGACATGGCCACTGGCACTGTCAAATGGTTCAACTCCGACAAGGGCTTCGGCTTCATCGCCCCCTCGGACGGCTCGGCGGACGTGTTCGCCCACTTCTCGGCGATCGTCGGCTCCGGCCGCCGCGACCTCTACGAGGGCCAGCAGGTCGAGTTCGACACCGAGCGCGGCCAGAAGGGCCTCCAGGCCACCAACATTCGCGCGCTCTGACGTAGCAGCACCAACGGCGCCGTCCCCGGTGGGGGCGGCGCCGTTCGCATGCCTAGAACCGCGTCGACCTCAGCCGCTCAGCCGGCTCGGGTCGATCACGATCGACTCGAGGACCAGCAGTGCCGTCGCCTCGTCGAGATCGAAGGCGCGGATGTCGAACTGAATAAGGACGGCGGCCCGCTGATCGGCGGTCAGGATCCATGCCTCCCAGAACGTCTGATCATCGAGACCGTTGCAGCCCACCCATTTGCGCATCGATCCACGAAGAGCATCGCCTGGGAAGGGGGTGATGCCGGCGAGCTGGCAGCCCTCCGTCTGCCAATCCACCTGGTCGAGCTGTTCTCGAGCCGCCACCTCGGGATCCGGATCTATCGCCTTCATGCGCTCCAGACCGTCGATCGAAGCAGCCACCCAGATCCGCGAGACCGCAACGGACGGAGCACCCGCGGGGTCGACTCCCGCGGCAAAGGCATCGCCTGGAGTCCGCTCACCGAACGGGTTGTGGATGCTGTTGCTGGTGGTTGCCCACCCCCGTGGCACTTCCAGCGAGATGGATCCAGAACGGTTCGACTTCCGCGCCAATTCAACAGCGCGGGGCGTAGCGGAGTCCGTGACAGAGGGTTGGGGTGAACTGGGGCGCCCGGCAACCGCGTCCCACAGCCCACCGAAGAGCGCGGGAGTGATCACCGCGCTCGCTGTCGCGCTCG
>JAGQUI010000542.1 GCA_020438595.1 Propionibacteriaceae bacterium
CTTCCGGTGGTGCGGTGTTCTTCGTCGGTCAGATGCTGATGCCGTGGCTGGGCCCGGACATTCTGGGTGGTTCGTGGTGGTGGCGTCGGGGTGGGGTGGTGACGGTCTCCCACATGGGGGTTTGGGCCTCGTGCTGGGTGTTGGCGAGTCCGGTGATGCGGTAGCTGAGGGCGTCGGCGGGATGTTCGTCGGGCAGGGCACCCTGGCGGACGGCGTGCCGGAGGAGGTTGTGGATGTCGCTGCGTTGGGTGTCGAGGTGGGCGAGTTTGGCGGCGAGGACGGGGAGGGCGGGGTCGTTGGCCAGGTCGGGTGCGGCCTGGATGATTCTGGGTAGCCATTCGCGGATGCCGGCCTGGGCCGTTTCGAGCTGGTGGTCGAGCTGGCGCTGGTGCCGGGTTTCGGCGGGGGTGTGGACAGGCGGCCCGGTGGGTCGCAGGTCGGTGTCGGGGATCTGGTGGGCGGCTCGCCATTGATGGATGTCGGCGACAAGGTCGGGGTCGAGGCCGGGCAGGTTGGTCGTCCAGCGGGGCGTGTCCTGGGTGGCGTGTTCTCGGACCTGGTTGCCGAGTTGGTAGGTGAGCCGGAACCGGTCGGAGAGGTAGGTCTTCCATGTCGGATCGTCGAGGAGCCGGCCGGGGATGCCGGGGAGCCAGGGGAGTGGCCCGACGGTGCGTCCTTGGGAGGCTTGGGTGGGGTCGAGTCGCCAGGTGAGCACAGCGGCCGGGTCACGGGCGTCGTCGAGCTCGCCGTAGCCGATGGCCTGTCGGAGGAGGTCGGCGGGGTCGTGGCCGTTGGCTGCCCACAGCAGCAGGGTGCTGCGCAGGGCGGGCCAGGCGTCGGCGTCGGTCAGCCCGCACCGGTGGCCGGCGGTGTCGATGGTTTGCTTGACCGGATCGGGGACGGCGTGTTCGGCGGCGAAGCCGATCGCGTCGAGGTAGCAGTTGGCGGCGGGTGCGAGGAGCAGGGCTGGGTCGTCGGCCTGCCGGATGAGGGTGGTGGCGGAGGCGGGTTGCTGGTCGCGGCCGATGATCTGTTCGAGGACCTCGACGCTGGTCGCGGTTTCGTGGAGGTCGCGGGCGATGGGTGCGGTGTGGGGGTCGGTGGTGCCGACCTGAAGCCAGGCGTGGTTGGCGGTGCGTCCGCGGGTGAGCATGGTGTAGGCGAGTTGCCGGGTTTCCTTGCCGGTGATCAGGCTGTGGCTGGTGTCGGCGGTGACGCCTTGGGCGGCATGGATCGTGGTCGCGTAGCCGAGTTCGACGGAGGCACGGACGTAGTCGGCGGGCAGGGTGAGCCGGTTGTGGTTGCGCAGGTGTTGGACGTCGATCGAGCCGTCGTGGTGGACGTGGGTGACGGTCCAGCGGTCGCCGTTGCGGACCCAGGCGAGTTGCCCGCTGGTCAGGGTGCGGTCGTTCCGCCGGGTGAGGATCACGTCGCCGATGGAGGCGTGGTTGTCGTCGGCGAGGAGGGTTTGGCGTCCGGGCCGGTGTCCGGCGAGCCGGGCTTGCCGGGCGGCGGTGTTGAGGGCGGCGACGAGCTGGCGGGTGGGGGCGAGCATCAGGGCGTCCAGCCCGGCGGCTCGGTCGGTTTGCCAGGCGGTGAGGAGTTGGCCGGCGGCGGTGTCGGGGTCGACCAGGTGGATCCGGTTGTGGTCGAGGTAGTAGCCCAGGGCCCCGATGTCACCGGAGCGGAGGGCGAGGCTGGCGTGGGCTTCGCCGGGGTCGGTGAACCGGAGTACCTGGTCGAGGTGGAGGGCGCCGTGGCTGGTCGCGATGTCACGCAGTACTCCGCCGGCACCGATCGCGCCGAGTTGTTGGTCGTCGCCGATCAGCCGGACCGAGGCGCCCTGGTCGATGCACCAGCCGACCAGGTAGTCCAGGGTGAGGGTGTCGGCCATGCCGGCTTCGTCGATGATCACCAGCGTGTCGGGCCCGACGGCTTCGGCGAGGGGTTCGTGGTGGTTGATCGCCCACACCATTTTGGCCAGGTTCTCCGCCACAGCGTTCTGGCCGAGTTGGAGTCGGAGTTGTTCGGCCGCGGCTGCGGAGGGTGCCAGGCCGAGGATGGTGCCGCCGCTGTTGGTCCACGCACAGGCCAGGGTGCGCATGGCGGTGGTCTTCCCGGTCCCGGCGGGGGCGATGGCGAGTTGGAGCCGCATCCCGGAGCCGGCCATGCCGGCGACCA
>JAGQUI010000543.1 GCA_020438595.1 Propionibacteriaceae bacterium
TGGATCTCCTGGGCGGTCGCGAACGTCTCCTGGTCCTCGACCGCCTGCCGGATCTCGGCGCGCTGCCGGGTGTGCCGGGGGCTTCCGGAGCGATCAGTGCTCGTCATAGTGGTCTCCGTGGGCGGCGTGGCGGTGGCCGTCGTGGATGTAGTCGGTGTGCCCCGCGTGCTCGACCGCCAGGTGCCCGCAGTCGGCGTCGTGGACGTGCGGGTGCGTCTCGGCCGGTTCGTGCCCGACCGGCGCGCCGGCGTCCGGCAGTTCGACGATCGGACGGTTGCGCCGCTGCAGCACGCGCGACACGGGCCAGCTGAGCGCGAACACGCCGATCGCGATCACCACGATCAGCGACCCGGGGGCGGTGTTCAGGTAGTACGAGCCCACGGTGCCGCTGAGGGCGGCGAGTGCGCCCAGCCCCATCGCGGCGAACAGCCCGCGCCGGAAGCCGACGACGATGTGGTTGGCCGTGGCGACCGGCACCACCATCAGGGCGCTGACCAGCAGCAGCCCGACGGTGCGCATCGACACCGTGACCGTGATCGCGGCGAGGCTCACCACGACGACGTTGAGCAGCCGCACCCGCAGCCCGATCGAGCGGGCGAACGGCTCGTCCGCGCTGACCGCGAACAGCTGGGGGAGCAGCCCGATGCTCACGGCGAGCACAACGGCACCGAGGACGGTGATGTACCACAGGTCGGCAGCGCTGATCGTGAGCAGCGAGCCGAACAGGTAAGCCGACAGCGTCCCGGTGCCCTGCCCGGCCAGCCCGGCCAGCAGCAGGCCGGCGGAGAGACCGCCGTAGAACAGGATCGCCAGTCCCACGTCCCCGCTGGCGCGGCCCGACTCGCGGAGCAGCTCGATGCCGATGGACCCGATCACGCAGATCGCGACGGCGAGCGGCAGGGGAGCGGTCCCGGTGAGCAGGGCCAGCCCGACGCCGGCCACGGCGAGGTGGCCGAGGCCGTCGCCGAGCAGGCTGAGCCGGCGCTGCACCAGGAACGTGCCGATGGCGGGTGCCGTGATGCCGGTGATCAGCGCTGCGATCAGGGCCCGCTGCATGAACGCGAGGGAGAGCCAGTCCATCAGCCCACCTCCTCCAGCCCGGTGTGGGTGGTGTGCGGGCGCTCGAGCTCGTCCACCTCGTGGCCGCCGTGGACGGCGCGGTGGTCGTGCTCTGCGTGGTCGTGCCCCGGCTCGTCGTCGTGGCCGTGGTCGTGCTCGTGGTGGCTGTAGCCGGGCGGCATCACGCGCCCGTCGGCCAGCACGATGCTGCGGTCGATCAGCTTCCGGAAGCAGCCCAGTTCGTGCAGCACCATCACGATGGTGGCGCCGCGGTCCTTGAGCCGGGCCGCGACGCCAGCGAGCAGTTCCTGGGTCTTCTGGTCGACCCCGGCCAGCGGCTCGTCCCAGACCATCAGGTCGGCGCCGGTGGCGAGCGCCCGGGCGATCAGCACGCGCTGCTGCTGGCCGCCCGAGAGCCGGACGAACGGGTACCGGGCCCGGTCGGCCAGGCCCACCTCGGCCAGGGCCGCGTCCACGGCGGCCCGGTCGGCGGCGGAGGCGGGCAGGAACGGACGCCGGGTGCCGAGCCGGCCGCTGGCCACGACCTCGCGGGCGGTGGCCTGCTGGACGAGGATGCCGCCGCGCTGGGGCACGTAGCCGATCCGGTTCCAGGTGCGGAACTCCTCCAGCCTGGTGCCGAACAGTGAGATCTCGCCGTGGTGCGGGACCAGCCCGAGCAGCGCGCGCATCAGGGTGGTCTTGCCGGAGCCGTTGTTGCCCAGGATCGCCACCATCTCGCCGGGCCGGACGGCGAACGACGCGCCGCGGACGATCGGGACGCCGTGCAGGACGACGTCGACGGACGCGGCCGCAATGGCCGCGTCCGTCACCCGGAGGTCGCCTTCGCCGATCGTGCCCTGACCTCCGGGTCGTCCTGTCGCCTCGGGCTTCAGGAGCACTGGTTCGCCGCCTTCAGCGAGGTGCCGTTCGCCTGCATGACTTCAAGGTAGTTGGTGCCCTTCGAGTCCGCCGTGATTCCCTCCAGCGGATCGAGCACGTCGGTCTTCAGACCGAGGTCGCCGGCGATGGACTCCGAAACGGCGGGGGAGACCAGGGTCTCGAAGAAGATCGTGGTGACGCCGTTCTCCCTGGCGATCTTCTGCACTT
>JAGQUI010000544.1 GCA_020438595.1 Propionibacteriaceae bacterium
CGGAGTTCTTGCCCGGGCAGTTGGCGACATAGATGCCCAACCGGGACGCCGCGGCGACATCGATCGTGTTGTAGCCGGCGCCGGCCCGGACGACCAGCTTGAGCGGTCCGGCGGCCAGTGCCTCCTCGGGCACCTTCGTGCTCCGGACGACCAGCACGTCGGGCTCCAGCGCAGCGACCGCATCGACCAGGGACTGCTCCTTCAGCGACGGCTCGAAGGACACCTCACACCCGGCGGCCACCAGCCCGTCGATCCCCGATTGTTCGAACTTGTCGGCAACGAGAACGCGCATGCGCTCAACCTATTGCGAAGCGGACGCGGCAGACAGGGACCGGGCCAGAATCGCGTCCCTGGTCACTCCTCCTGCCGCTTGCGCAGGTACTCCCGGTCGAAGTGCGTGGGCAGGTCGCCCTCGACCTCCTCCGGCTCCCCGTCGGGTGAGTTGTCCCACTTCGAGGGGTCCAGCCGGCGATCCGGGTCGACCAGCGCCTCGCGGGTGAGCACCTGGCGGATCGGCTCGCCCGGGGCGGACGGTTCGTCCTCGGGCGGCAGCGTCCACTCGTCGTCCACCGGCGTGGCGCGCCGGTTTCGCAGCACGAACCATGTGGCGATCAGCCCGCCCACGACGAGCACCACCACCACGACCAGGACAGGATCCATGCCACCTCCGACCCGCGACTGACCCCAACCTACGCCTGGCGCCTGCCCGCTTTCGCCCCCCGGTGTCGGTATTTCACCTAGTCTTGAATCACTGCAACCGGCTGGCCGTGCGGGAGGGGACGATGGGGTCCATGGATCCGAGCACGCTCTGGGGAATCGCGCTGGCGCTGGTCATCGTCGCGATCATCGGCGTGGCCGCGTTCCTCATGATGCGGGGGAGGTCACGGAAGCTCAGTGGTCTCGCCGCGGCACGGGGCCTGCGCTACACGAAGCGCGATGACGCGCTGGTCGGGCGGTACGGCGGTGAGTTGTACGCGCTGAACGTGGTTGAGGGTGAGCGCGACGGGCACGCGTTCGTCGTCTACGACTCCACGCGCACCAAGGAGGACGAAGCGGGCGGCACCCCTAAGTCGGTCTCGGTGGTCGCCGTCCGGGTTGGACGCCGGGTGCCCGAACTCCGCTGCGAGCGGCGCAAAGGGCTGCTGGGCGGAGGGCACGGCATCCAGACCGGGGACGCGGAGTTCGACAAGCACTACACCACCACCGGGGACGCGCGCTTCGCCACCGCGGTGCTCGTGCCGCCCGTCCGCCAGCTCCTGCTCGCCGGCAAGGCGCGCTGGTTCGCCTGCCGCGGGGACGCCGTGGTGCTGTGCGCCGACGGCCGCTACCGGCCCGACCAGCTGGACGATGCCGCCGAGGCCGCCGTGCGCCTGGTCGACACCGTCCCCGCCGCGGTCTGGGACCGGCTGCCGCCCGCCTGAGCTGCCGGCCGCACCGGCCGGCCTTGCGAATCCGCCAGTTCACAAGGAGGAATGATGAGAAGGACAGCTTCAGCGCTGCTGGCGTTGATCCTGCTGAGCGGGTGTTCCGCCGCGTCGCCGGGGTCGTCCGGGGACGCCGCGGATACCGGGACGGAACCTGCCGCGTCCGCACCCGTGGCGTCCGAGCCCGCCGCGGCCGACGACGACGCCGCGGCCGACGCCGACGCCACGTCGGGTTCCACGGTGACGTTCCGGGTGACCACCACCGGGAAGGCCCAGGTCACCTGGGGCACCCTCAACGGGGTATCGCAGGAGGACATCGGCAAGGGCACGTGGACCAAGGACGAGGACCTCCCGAGCATCCCGGTGGCCTCGCTGATGGTGGTCGCGGTGAACTTCACGAAGTCCCAGAAGGTGACCTGCGAAATCCTCATCGACGGCGTCTCCAAGTCGAAGCAGTCCGGCAAGGGCAACACGGCGTCCGCGAGCTGCGACACCGACGGGTCCTGAAGGCCCCCGAACCAGGGGAACAGTCTCCCCGAGCAGGATGAGAGCGTTTGCAGTAGGCTGTCGGCCAAGATCGCTACGAAAGGCCGACGATGTCCCAACCGTCCTACCTCGACGCCACGCTGAGCGCGAAGGAGCGCGCCGAAGACCTGCTCTCCCGGCTCACCATCGAGGAGAAGGCCGGCCAGCTCAGCCAGTACTTCTACTTCGGCACGGGTGACCCGCCGGACG
>JAGQUI010000545.1 GCA_020438595.1 Propionibacteriaceae bacterium
GGAGACCACTGTGTCGCAGGCCTTGCGGCTGCTCCGCGCATCCGGTGTGGTCAGCGGGCGACGCGAGGGACGCAACGTGTTCTATCGGTTGTCGGACGCCCACGTCCGGTTGCTGTTGGACGTGACCAGGGAGCACATCACGCACGACCCGCGGCAGGCAGCGGGGGGCGCGGAAGAGGAGGCCTGATGGGCCATTCGCACGAGACTGGAAGCGCCGCGGGCCGCCATCGCTGGCGGCTCGCCGCTACCTTCGTGCTGGTCGCTGTGTTCTTCGTCGTCGAGTTGTCCGCGGGTCTGTTGTCCGGTTCGCTGGCGCTGATCTCCGACGCCGGGCACATGGCCGCCGACGTCACCACCTTGGGTGCGGCGCTGATCGCGACCCGGCTGGCCACGCGCAAGGACAGCACCGGCCGGCGCACCTTCGGCTCCTACCGTGCCGAGGTGTTCGCGTCCGGGTTGGCCGTGCTGATGATGATCGGGGTCGGGGTCTACATCGGCGTCGAGGCGGTCGGACGCATTGGGACGGCACCGGCGCTCGCCACCAGGATGATGCTGGTCGTCGGTGTCCTTGGGCTGATCGTCAACCTGGTCAGCATCGTGCTCCTGAGGGCCGGTGCGGGAGAGAGCCTGAACCTGAAGGGCGCCTACTTCGAGGTGATCGCGGACACAGTCGGCTCGGTCGGGGTCATCGTCGCCGGGCTGATGGTCTCCTGGACCGGGAACGCGTGGTGGGACACCGGCATCGCTTTGGCCATCGCACTCTTCGTCGTTGTGAGGGCGGTGGCGTTGGGCCGCGAGGTCCTCGCCGTCCTCGGACAGCACGCACCCGAAGGCATGGAACCCGCAGAACTCACCGACGCCCTGATGGCCGTCACCGGCGTGAGCGAGGTGCACGATCTGCACGTGTGGCGGCTGACGTCGGGCATGGACGTCGCCACGGCACACCTGGTCACCTCACCTGAAGCTAGCGCCGGCGCCGTGCTTGCCGATGCCAGCACGACGCTGCGGGACCGTTTCCAGATCGCCCATGCCACCCTCCAGATCGAGGCCGCCGGAGATGGCGACTGCCACGGCGCGGACTGGTGAACACGGACCGCCAGGAGGCCTCGTCGAAGCCAATACCGCAGTCGCCGTCACCAAGGCTAGGGCTTCATGAAGGGCAAGGATCTTCCGCCGCAAAGGCCGTCGCCGATTCGATTCAGCCGGCGACAGACTCCTGCCAACGTTCGATGGTCACCGGTGCGTCATCAACCTCGTCGACGACATCCAATGTGCCATTGCTGGCTCGCCTCCCCGTCGTATTGATGGCGCACGCCAGCCTAACCGGGCCGTTCGCCGACGTCCGGTCAACCCCACAACGGCGGCATTGCGGGACGTTTGGCTCCAGCATCTGCAGCCCATGGGCCTTCCTGGCAAAGGCCCGCACTTCTCCGCTATCATCGTCGTGTGACGATCTTGAGTGGTGTGGAGCGGTCGATGTCCGACGTCGACTTGGGGGCTGCGGCTTCGTTGTTCCGGAGCTTGTCCGACCCGGCCCGGTTGGTGATCTTGCAGCACCTTCAGCACGGTGAGCATCGGGTGCGTGAGTTGACCGAGCATCTGGGGTTGGCGCAGTCCACGGTGAGCGCGCACCTGGCGTGCTTGAAGGATTGCGGACTGGTGGAGTCCCGGCCGGTGGGCAGGGCGTCGATGTTCCGGCTGGCCGTGCCGACAGAGTTGCTCGGCGTTTTCGAGGCGGCTGAGCGGCTGCTGGAGGCGACGGGGTACGCGGTTGACCTGTGCCCGGTCTACGGCTCGAACGGGACCGCCACATGAGCGGCGCGTCGTCTCCAGTGCTGTCGGAGCCCGAGATCGGGCTGACCCGGCGCGGGTTGCGGCTGGCGTGGTTCACGATCGGCTACAACGTGGTCGAGGGCGTGGTCGCGGTCACCGCGGGGGCGATCGCCGGCCTGGTGTCGCTGGTCGGGTTCGGAATCGACTCGGGGATCGAGTCGATCTCGGCGGTCCTGGTGGCGATGCGCCTGTGGGCCCGACTGCGGCACGGGACGGTCGACGAGGCCAAGGAACGGCGCGCGCTGAGACTGGTCGCGATCACGTTCTTCCTCCTTGCCGGCTATGTGATCGTGGCGGGGATCCGCGATCTGGCCGTCGGTGACG
>JAGQUI010000546.1 GCA_020438595.1 Propionibacteriaceae bacterium
TCATCTTCGTGGTCACCGTGCTGCGCAGCTTCATGAGCATCGAGCGCACCCGGGCTCTGCTCGGCGGCAAGCGCGAGGGCATCGGCAACGTGCTCGCGGCGTCGCTGGGCGTGGTCACGCCGTTCTGCTCGTGCAGCGCCGTCCCCGCGTTCATCGGCTTCGTCGCGGCCGGCGTCCCGCTGGGCGTGACGATGAGCTTCCTGATCGCGAGCCCGCTGGTCAACGAGATCGCGATCGCCCTGCTGCTCGGCCTGTTCGGCGTCGGCCCGACCGCGCTCTACATCGGCGCAGGGCTGCTGATCGCGATCGTCGCAGGGTTCACGATCGGCCGGATGAAGCTGGAGCGGTTCGTCGAGCCGTTCGTGTTCGAGACGAAGCTGCGCGGCCAGGCGATCGACCCCAGCGTCGGCCTGACCTGGTCCGACCGCTTCGCGATGGGACGCGAGGAGGTGGCGTCCATCCTGCGCCGGATCTGGCCGTACCTGCTTGTCGGCATCGGGCTCGGCGCGCTGATCCACGGCTGGGCGCCGGCCGACTTCTTCGCCACCTGGGCCGGGGCGGACAACCCGTTCGGCGTCCTGGTCGCGGTGCTGCTCGGCGTCCCGCTGTACTCGAACGCGGCCGGCATCCTCCCCCTGGTGGACGCCCTGTACTCGAAGGGCATGCCGATGGGCACGCTGCTCGCGTTCATGATGGCCACCGTCGCGCTCAGCCTTCCCGAGATGATCCTGCTCCGCCGGGTGCTCAAGCCGAAGCTGATCGCCATCTTCGCCGGGGTCACCGCCGCCGGCATCGTCGCCGTCGGCTACCTGTTCAACGCCGTCCTCTAGCCCCCGGACCAAGTCGGGGACGGTTCCTTACTCGGTCCACCTACCACCCAGAAGAAGGAAGCCCGCATGAACATCAAGATCCTCGGCTCCGGTTGCGCCAACTGCCAGAACCTGGAGAAGGCCGCCCGGCAGGCCGTCGAAGAGCTCGGCCTCGACGCGACGTTCGAGAAGGTCACCGACTACGCCGACATCGCGTCCTACGGCATCATGCGGACGCCGGGACTGGTCGTGGACGAGGAGGTCGTGCTGTCCGGGCGCGTGCCCACCGCCGGCCAGGTGAAGGAGCTGCTCACCGCTCGCTGAGCGCCTACTCCGGCAGGCCGTCCCGGTCGGCCCACTCGAGCAGGGTGTCGAGCCGGTGCGCGACGTCGTCGATGGCGGCGTGCGGGTCACCGGTCTTCGCGAAGCGGGCCGGCACCGTGGCGATGGTGAGCTCGCGGGGCTCGATGGCGTCCAGTTCGTCCCAGGCGAACGGGGTCGAGACGGTCCCGTCCGCCACCCCGCGCACGGACCACGCGCTGGCGATGGTGTGGTCGCGGGCGTTCTGGTTGAAGTCGACGAACACGTGGTGCGGGTCGCGATCCTTGCGCCACCACGTGGTGGTCACATCGTCGGGCAGGCGCCGCTCCACCTCGCGGGCGAAGGCGAGGGCGGCGCGGCGCACCTCGCTGAAGCCCCACTCGGGCGCGATCCGGACGTAGATGTGCAGGCCGTTGCCGCCGGAGGTCTTCGGGAAGCCGGCGATGCCGAGCTCGTCCAGCACCTGCTTCGCCACGCCGGCCACCTTCCGGACCTGCTCGAAGGTGGCCTTCGGCATCGGGTCGAGGTCGATCCGCCACTCGTCCGGACGCTCCACGTCCGCGCGCCGGGAGTTCCAGGGGTGGAACTCGACGGTGGCCATCTGCACCGCCCAGACCACCGAGGCGAGTTCGGTGACGCAGAGTTCGTCGGCCGTGCGTCCGTAGCGCGGGAAGTACACCTGCACGGTCTCGACCCACGGCGGCGCACCGCGCGGCAACCGCTTCTGGTGCACCTTCTCCCCGGCCAGCCCGGACGGGAACCGGTGCAGCATGCAGGGCCGCTCACGCAGCGCGCGGACGATCCCGTCCCCGACCGAGAGGTAGTAGTTCGCGAGGTCGAGCTTCGTCCACCCGTGCGCCGGGAAGTAGACCCGGTCGGGGCTGGTCAGCCGGACCACCCGGGGCCCGACCACCAGCTCCACCGGTTCGGCCGCCACCATGGCGTCAAGCTACCCGTGGGTGGGCCACGGGTCCATGGGGACGGTTCCGAACGGTCCGGCTTTTCCACAATTCTGAACGG
>JAGQUI010000547.1 GCA_020438595.1 Propionibacteriaceae bacterium
GCTGCTCACCGGTGGGGCCGGGATCCTCGCCGCCCTCGCCACCGCGGCCCTGCCCGGCAGCCGGACGCAGCTGCCTCCCGCCGGCACGCCCACCATCACCATCCCGACGCCGGCCTCGATGCCGCCGGCCTTCCCGGAGGGGCTCGAGTCCACGGTGGGCGGCATCACTCCGCTGCGCACCCCCGTGCCCGACTTCTACCGGATCGACACCGCGCTGTTCCTGCCCCAGCTCGACGTCGCGGGCTGGCAGCTCCAGGTGGACGGGCTGGTCGAGGAACCGTTCACGATCGGCTGGGAAGAGCTGGTGGCGATGCCGCTGATCGAGCGGGACGTCACGCTCACCTGCGTCTCCAACGAGATCGGCGGGCCGTACTGCGGCAGCACCCGCTGGACCGGCGTACGCGTCGCCGACCTGCTGCAGCGGGCCCGGCCCTCCGCCGGGGCCGACCAGGTGCTCAGCTCGTCGGCGGACGGCTTCAGCGCGAGCACCCCGCTCGCCGTACTGCTCGACGGCAGGGACGCGATGATCGCGATCGCGATGGACGGCCGGCCGCTCACCGCGGAGCACGGCTTCCCGGCGCGGCTGCTCACCCCCGGCGTGTACGGGTACGTCGGCGCGACCAAGTGGCTGACCCGGCTCAAGGTCACCACCTTCGCCGCCGACCAGGCGTACTGGACCACCCGCGGCTGGGCCGAGCAGGCGCCGGTGAAGACCGCCACCCGGATCGACACCCCCCGGGGCCGGGTCGCGGCCGGCGCGACCGTTGTCGCCGGCGTCGCCTGGGCGACCCACCGCGGGATCAGCCGGGTGCAGGTGCAGCTCGACGGGGGCTCCTGGCAGGACGCGCAGCTGGGCCCCGACGTGGGCCTCGACTACTGGCGGCAGTGGTACCTGCCCTGGGACGCGGCCGCCGGCAGCCACCGGATCGCCGCCCGGGCCTGGGACAGCGACGGCGTGGTGCAGCAGGCGACCGTGCAGCCGGTACTCCCCGACGGCCCGACCGGCTACCACGTCGTCGACATCCAGGTCGACTGAGGGCGCCCTCAGGCCTCGAACGGCTCCGGATCGCCCGCGCCGTACCGGGTGATCTCCACGTCGTCCTCGGACAGGTCGACGATGGTGGTCGGCTCCAGGCCGCAGTCGCCGGAGTCGAGCACCGCGTCCAGCAGGCCGCCCAGCTCGTCGTTCACCTGCCAGCCGTCGGTCATGGGCTCTTCGTGCCCCGGCAGGATCAGCGTGGACGACATCAGTGGCTCGCCGAGGGTGTTCAGCAGGGCGAGCGCGGTCGTGTGCTGCGGCACCCGCACCCCCACCGTCCGTTTCTTCGGGTGCAGCATCACTTTGGGCGCCTCGCGGGTGGCCCGCAGAATGAAGGTGTAGGCGCCGGGCGTGGCCGCTTTCACGGCCCGGAACACGTCGTTGTCCATCTGCACGTACTGGCCGAGCTGGGCGAACTCGCTGCAGACCAGGGTGAAGTGGTGCTTGTCGGAGAGCTGCCGCAACGTCCGGATCCGGTCCAGCCCGTCCCGGTTGCCCAGCCGGCAGCCGAGCGCGTACCCGGAGTCGGTCGGGTACGCGACCAGGCCCCCCTCGCGGATCAGGTCGGCGACCTGGCCCAGCGCGCGGGGCTGCGGGTTGTCGGGATGGACGTCGAAGTAGCGGGCCATGGTTCGAGCTTAGGCTGTGCCGCTCGATAGGGTGCGGGCCATGGCACTGCTCTCGCTGTCCCTCGACGAACTACGCACCCGGTCCAGCCTGAAATGGCAGCACTACCCCGCCGACGTGCTGCCGATGTGGGTGGCCGAGATGGACGTGGCCCTGCACCCGGCCGTCCGCGAGACCCTGCTCGGCGCGATCGAGCGCGGCGACACCGGCTACCCCCACGGCACCGCGTACGCGGAGGCGTTCGCCGCGATGGCCGCGACCCGGTGGGACTGGCGGCCGGACGTGGCCACCCGGATCCGGCGCGCGGGCGACGTGATGAACTCGATCCTCGCCGTGCTGGAGGCCACCACCTCCCCCGGTGACGCCGTGGTGATCAACCCCCCGGTCTACCCGCCGTTCCAGCAGGTCGTCTCCGGCTACCGGCGCACCATCACCGAGGCGGCACTCACTCCCGACGGACGGCTCGACCTCGCTGCGCTCG
>JAGQUI010000548.1 GCA_020438595.1 Propionibacteriaceae bacterium
CTTTTTCACAGTTTTGAACGCGTTTAAGCGAATTGTGGAAAGCCCGGACCGTTCGGAACCGTCCCCGCGGTTCAACCCGGACCGTTCGGAACCGTCCCCGCGGTTCACCCGCGGCCGAGCATGTCCTTGCGGCGGCGCATCCACTGGTCGCGCTGCCACGGGTTCACCGGCAGCCGGCCGAGCAGCTTCTGCTGCACCAGCAGGGTGAGCCAGCCCGCCACGACCATCGCGGAAAGGTTGATGCCGAGTTGGGCGGCACTGCCGAGGATCTCCTCAGGCAGCCAGAACGCCAGCCCGAGGGCGAGGTTGCCCGCCGCGGGCACGGTCGTCACCGAGATGAACACGCCGGACAGGCCGCCCAGCCGCCCCGACGTGAGCGAGAGGACGCCGGCGATCGCCGCCATCACCGCGACCGCGACCGACCAGGCGTCCGGGTGGTAGATGAACCGGGTGCCCGGCCGCGACCCGATCAGGACCGCCGGGTCGACCCAGCCGGCGAACCGCGCGTACAACCCGAGCAGGGTGGTCACGCCGATCGCGACCACGAAGCCGAGCAGCAGGGTGCGCAGGGCGAGGGTGAACAGCGCCCGGCGACGCAGCACGAGGGCCAGCCCGAGCGCGGCGATCGGGCCGAACTCGGGGCCCAGCACCATCGCGCCGATCACCAGCACCTGCGAGTCGAGCACGATGGCGATGGCCGCGATCAGCGTGGCCAGCACCATGAAGATCAGGTAGGTGCCGTTCAGCTCCGATTCCGCGTAGGCGCGGGCGCCGACCTCCGGCCAGACCACGGCGTCCGTGCCGCTGCCGGGCGCGGCGATCTCCGCGTCGAGGCCGGCCTTCGACAGCCACGTCGTGACGCCCTCGATGTGCAGGCTGCCGTGCTGGGCGACACCGATCGCGCGCAGCCGGGTGATCACCGCGTTCGCGTGCTCGCGGGCGATGTCTGCGAAGACCAGGTCGCCCCGGGGTTCGATGGACGCGCCGCGCACGACGGCGAGGCTGCTCACCGTCGGCTCGGTGGACAGGACGATCACGACGTCCTCGGTGAGGTCCGAGGGGACAGCGAGCCTCAGCTGGAGCATGCGTAAATGGTCGCTGCCGCAGCTGAGCCTGTCGATAGGTCGCCGACTCGGGCAGGATGGCCGTCATGGCAGCCGCGGGCGGCCGGCAGGTGACCGTGGACGGGCACCCGCTGGCCCTGACCAACCTCGACAAGGTGCTCTACCCTGCCACCGGCACCACGAAGGGCGAGGTGATCGCCTATTACGCCGCGATCGGCGCTGTGCTGGTGCCGCACCTGTGGCAGCGGCCGATCACCCGCAAGCGGTGGCCGGACGGCGTCGGCGAGGACGGCGACCCCCCCGGGGTGTTCTTCGCGAAGAACCTGCCGAAGGGCACGCCGGACTGGGTGCGGCGCTACACCATCGAGCACTCCGAGGGCAGCAACGACTACCCGATCGCGAACGACATCGCCACGCTCGTGTGGCTGGCCCAGCTGGCCGCACTGGAGCTGCACGTGCCGCAGTGGCGCTTCACCGACGACGGCACTTCCCTGCCGCCAGACCGGCTGGTGCTCGACCTCGATCCGGGCGAGGGCGTCAGCCTGGCCGCCTGCGCCGAGGTGGCGGGCTGGGTGCGGGAGGTGCTGGACGGCGCCGGCCTCCCCAGCCACCCCGTGACCAGCGGCAGCAAGGGCATCCACCTCTACGCGCGCCTGGACGGCAGCATCACCACCGAGGACGCCACGAACCTCGCCCGGGAACTCGCCGAGGCGCTGCAGGCCGCCCATCCCGACCGGGTGACGGCCGTGATGCGCCGCGCCGACCGGGCGGGCAGGGTCTTCCTCGACTGGAGCCAGAACAACGGCAACAAAACCACCATCGCGCCCTACTCGCTGCGGGGACGCACCCGTCCGTGGGTGGCCGCGCCACGCACCTGGGAGGAACTCGCCGACCCGGACCTGCGCCAGCTCGAGTTCGACGAGGTGCTGTCCCGGATCGCCGACTCCGGCGACCTGCTCGCTGCGCTCGCGTCACCCGAGGCGGTCGCGGCACTCGGTGACGTCCGCCCGTCCCTCGCCGACCTCTCGGGGGAACCCGGCGCCCCCGGTCCGGCGGCGGGGCCGGTCGCGACCTCGCC
>JAGQUI010000549.1 GCA_020438595.1 Propionibacteriaceae bacterium
CGACGCCGAGATCGTGGACGAGGACGACAAGTGAGTGACGACCAGAACACGGTGCCTGAGGAGCCCGTGGGCGGATCTCCTGAGACGGTCCCTGAGGAGCCCGTGAGCGGATCTCCTGAAACGGTCCCTGAGGAGCCCGTGAGCGGATCTCCTGAAACGGTCCCTGAGGAGCGCGTGAGCGCAGCGAGCGGGCGTCACGAAGGGCCGGCCGGGGACGCTCCGACGCCGGAACCCGCCATCGACCCCGAGGGCTTCGTGCCCGAGGGGGAGGCCGGCGGGGACGGGGCGGAGGAGCCGCTGGAGGCGAAGGCCTCCGGTGCGGCGGTCCTGGACGCGAAGGTGGCCGAACTGCAGGAACTGGTGGACGAACGCACCGCGGACCTGCAGCGGCTGTCGGCCGAGTACCAGAACTACAAGAAGCGGGTCGACCGCGACCGCGCGCTGGCCCGGCAGGGAGGCGTGGAGACCGTCGTCCTCGACCTGCTGCCGGTGCTGGACAGCGTCGAGGGCGCGCGCGAGCACGACGAGCTCACCGGGGGCTTCAAGCTGGTGGCGGAGGAACTGGAGAAGATCACCGCCAAGTACGGGCTGGAGGCCTACGGCGAGGTCGGGGACGAGTTCGACCCGCAGGTCCACGAGGCCCTGATGCAGATGCCCTACGAGGGCGGCGAGGTCAGTGTCGCCACCATCTCGGCGGTGATGCAGCGGGGCGTGAAGCTGAACGACCGGGTGCTCCGTCCCGCCCGGGTGGGGGTCGCGAACCCCGAGTGAACCAGACACGGAAGGAGGCGTGATGAGTACCAAGGACTACCTGGAGAAGGACTACTACAAGGTGCTCGGCGTCTCCAAGGACGCCAAGCCCGAGGAGATCAAGAAGGCGTTCCGCAAGCTGGCCAGGGAGTACCACCCCGACCAGAACAAGCACAACGCCGACGCCGAGGCGAAGTTCAAGGAGATCTCCGAGGCCAACTCGATCCTGTCCGACCCGGCGAAGCGCAAGGAGTACGACGAGGCGCGCAGCCTGTTCGGCGGCGGGGGCTTCCGGTTCCCCGGCGCCGGGCAGGGCGGCGGCCCGTCCATGGAGGACCTGTTCCGCGGGTCCGGCGATTCCGGCATCGGCGACCTGTTCGGCAACCTCTTCGGCGGTGGCACCACCACCCGGCGGACGAGCCGGGGCCCCCGCCGTGGCGCCGACATCGAGGGCGAGGTGACGATCGACTTCGCCAACGCGCTGGCCGGCTCGACCGTGACCATGCAGACCACCTCGGACGCCGCCTGCCCGACCTGCCACGGCACCGGCGCCCGTCCCGGCACCCAGCCGCGGGTGTGCTCGGTCTGTCAGGGCAGCGGCATGCAGACCTCCACATCGGGCGGGGTGTTCGCGGTCACCGAACCGTGTCGGGAGTGCCGCGGCCGGGGCATGATCGTGGACGACCCGTGCGCCACCTGCCACGGCTCCGGGCGCAGCCAGTCCACGCGCACCATGCAGGTGCGGATCCCCGCCGGCGTGACCGACGGGCAGCGGATCCGGATCAAGGGCAAGGGCGGGGCCGGTGAGAACTCCGGTGCGTCCGGTGACCTCTACGTGCTGGTGCACGTGCGCCCGCACCAGGTCTTCGGGCGCAAGGGCGACCACCTCACGCTCACCGTGCCGGTGACCTTCGCCGAGGCCGCGCTGGGGGCGGAGATCTCCGTGCCCACGCTCGACGACGGTCCGGTGCGGCTGAAGGTGCCCGCCGGCACGCCCAACGGGCGGACGTTCCGCGTCCGCGGGCGCGGCGTGAAGGGCGGCGCCGTGGACGGCGACCTGCTGGTCACCGTCGAGGTGGAGGTGCCCACCAACCTCTCGGACGAGGCGAAGGCCGCCCTGGCCGACTACCAGGCGAAGGCCGGCGGCGATGACCCGCGCGCCCACCTCCTCGGTGGTGCGCGATGACCGAGCACCTGCCCGACCGGATGGACCCCGACGCCCCGATCTTCGTGATCTCGGTGGCGGCCCAGCTCGCCGAGATGCACCCGCAGACCCTGCGCGGCTACGACCGGCTGGGCCTGGTGGTGCCCGGCCGGTCCCGGGGGCGTGGCCGCCGCTACTCGCTGCGCGACATCGCCAGGCTGCGGCACATCCAGCACCTGTCCCA
>JAGQUI010000054.1 GCA_020438595.1 Propionibacteriaceae bacterium
ACTCTCCGGCAGGTTCGGCGTGGTCCCGCTGCCGGCCTTCGGCGACAGCGCCAGAACGGCGGCGAACGGCGGCTCCAACCTCGCCGTGCCCGCCCAGGCCAAGAACCCCACGCTGGCCGCCGACTTCGCCGCCTGGGTGCTGGCGGATCCCACGAACCAGGCGTCCATGATGGAGAACGAGGGCCTGTTCCCCTCCTATCTGCCCGCGCTGAGCGAGCCCATCTTCACCGAATCGTCGGAGTACTTCGGCGGCCAGAAGGTGTACGAGTTGTTCGCCGAGCAGACCGGGAAGATCCCGCCCGTGAACTACACCAGCGATGCGGCGAAGGCGTCCGACATCGTCGGCAACGCGGTGGTGGCCGCGGTGCTCAACGGGAAGGATCCGAAGGCCGTCCTCGACGACGCGGCCCAACAGATCGCGACCGCGACGGGTCGGCAGATCGCCGGCTGATGCCCCTCCCGACAGCGCGAGCCGGTGCCCCGGTGCGGTCCTCGACCCGCCTGGGACGCCGGCTCGCGCGGCCGGGCCTGTGGTTCTCGCTGCCGGCGCTGGCGCTGTTCGGGTTGTTCTTCGCCTACCCGCTGGTCGCCTCGCTGCTGCAGAGCTTCTACACCACCAAGGGAGGCGTCACCCGCCCCGTCGGAATGGCGAACTACGTCAGGCTCACCGAGGATCCCCTGGTCGCGCAGAGCCTCGTCAACGCGCTGATCATCCTGGTCGTCCAGGTGCCCCTGATGATCGGGCTCGCGTTGGGCATCGCCTACGTGCTCAACCAGTCGTGGCTGCGACTGCGCACCGGATTCCGGCTGGCCTACTTCCTGCCCGCCGTGACCACGCTGGTGGCCTACTCGGTCGTGTTCCGGGTGATGCTCGCCACGGACGGGGGCCTGGTCAACCAGCTGCTCGGCATGGTCGGCATCCCTCCGGTGGACTGGCTGAACAACGAGATCTGGGCGAAGGTCGCCGTGATCGCGTCCATCACCTGGCGCTGGACCGGGTACAACATGGTGATCATCCTGGCCGGCCTGCAGGCCATCCCGGCCGAGCAGTACGAGGCCGCCCGGGTCGACGGAGCGGGACGCTGGGCCACGTTCTCGCGGGTGGTGGTGCCACAACTGAAGGCAGTGCTGGTGTTCACCACGGTGACCTCCACCATCGGTGCGCTCCAACTGTTCGACGAGAACTACATCCTCACCGGCGGCGGCCCGAACAACGCGACCCTGACTCCGGTGCTCTACCTCTACAAGGTCGCGTTCCGGCAGTTCGACTTCGGCTACGCCTCGGCGATCGCCTGGTTGCTGGTCGTGATCATCACCATCGCCTCGGCGCTGCAGTTCTGGTTCACGCGCGAACGTGAGCCGCGACGGCGGAAGGCCCGGCGATGAAGCGCACCGCGACGCTGACCCTCCTGTATGTCGCCATGGCGGTCGGCGCGGCGGCAAGCCTGTTGCCCTTCTGGTGGATGGCGATCGCATCGACCCACACCACGTCCGAGCTGTTCGCCACGCCGCTGCCGTGGCTGCCCGGGAACCAGTTCATGGAGAACCTGGCCCGGCTCCAGCAGAGCACGGACTTCGCGCGGGTGATGGTCAACTCGCTCGGCATCGCGGTGGTCTACACGTTCTTCAGCACACTGGTGTCGGCAATGGCCGGCTACGGACTCGCCAAGTTCCGGTTCCGCGGACGCGGGGTGCTGCTCGGCCTGGTACTGCTCACCATGATGATCCCGATGCAGGTGCTGCTGGTTCCGCTGTTCCAGATGATGTCCAGCGTCGGCTGGATCGACACCTACCAGGCGGTGATTCTGCCGTTCCTGGCCAACGCGTTCGGGATCTTCCTGATGCGCCAGGCATTCCTGGACTTCCCGGATTCACTGGTGGAGGCCGCGCGCATCGATGGTGCCGGCGAACTGCGCACCTTCTACCGTGTCGTCATGCCCGTTGCGCTGCCCCAGTTGGCGGCGTTGGTGATCTACACGTTCATGAGCCAGTGGAACGCCTTCATCTGGCCCCTGCTGATGCTGAACACGGAATCCAACTACACGGTGCCACTCGCGCTGAACCGCATGATCGGCCTCACCCGCGTCGACTACTCGGGGCTGATGCTCGGGTCACTCCTCGCCACCCTCCCCCTACTACTGGTGTTCCTGTTCTTCCAGAAGCAGTTCATCGCAGGGCTCCTGGGGGGCGCGGTCAAGGGGTAACCGCTCGCGGTCGCGCTGTTGGCTCGACGATTCTTGGCCATGGGAATGAGTATCGTGCTCCCCCGCTGCAGCCGCATCAAGGTTCGCTCGCGCATGCTCGCGATGGCGCGCTTGTGATGTCTGAGGACAGCGGTGACAGTTCTGCGCTGGATTCGAAACGGAGTGCCAGACTCATCCACAGGTGCGGCTTCAAGCCGCACTGAGACAGAAATGTCTACGAAGGTCCGAGACATGGCACGTGAGGGCGTGAACCCAACCCGCTTTCCAACCGGGACAGTGCCGTTCAGGCATGTCCGCACATGCCCGTGGCTAGCCGTTTCGTCAATCTCGCGGTCGGCAGCGGACACCGCTGAACAGGCAGGAATGAGACTAGAACTGAGACTAAGCCTCACAGCGCCTCACAGCGCAATGTTCGAATCAGCCAAGCATCGGTCCAGCGAGGCTAAAGGCACCGCCCTGCACCCGTCGGACACCACGTGAGTCCTACCACAGCAGAGGTCGCTCGTGCCCGATGCGCAGTGCCCACCGCTGTCCTGGGCAGCACGTCCGGCAAACGAGCCGGTCGATACGCGCGGGTTCGGTGCCAGAGCAATCCGGGTTCGCGGAACGCCCTCAGCCGGCGTGGCGCGGACCCGCCTCCCTGGTGATCCGCAGGCGCCATTCATCCGGCCCCTCCTGGAGGTACTCGACGCCGATCGGGAAACGCTCCGACAGCTGGCCAAGGAGTGGCAGCGGGTTGTGTGGGGCGACCAGGACCAGCGAGCCGCCGGCCGGGATCGCGTCGAACGCGCCGAACACGCTGGCGTGCCGGATGGCGTGGGGGATGGTGCGTACGTCCAGCACGATGTCCTCCTCGTCGTGGTGTCCGCAGGTGCAGCCGCCGGAGCGGGTGTCCAGCTGGATCGGATTGGTCATTTCTCTCCTTCGTTGGGCTCCCGTGGGAGCGGTTGGGCGTTGCCGGTCTGTGGGGCCGTCAGGGTGACACCTGGATGTCGCCGTGGGCGCCTCGTTCGGCGTCGGCCATGACGTGGGAGACGAACGGATAGCGTCCGGCTTCGGTGAACACGGTTTCGACGAACCCGCCCTGCGCGGGCTGCAGGCCGAGTGCCTGTGATCCACCGGTGCGGTCGCCGAAGGGGTCCCGGCCACGCTTGAGCTGGTAGGCGCCCTCGCTGAAGGTGGTGTCGAACTGTGCTCCCACGATGTGGAAGCTGGTGGCCCGGTTCGGGCCTGCGTCGAGTACCCAGAAGCGCACCCGCTCGCCCACGCGCGCTGTCAGTGGGGCGTTGTCGTAGCCGTTGGCCACCCCGTTGAACACGACGTGGTCGGGCTCGCCCGCGCCGGTCGCGCGGTCGGCGTCCACCTCGGTCGCGGACGCCGCGTCCGTAGCAGGAGTCTGCAGGTAGACCTCGGACTGGACCAGGACGTAGGAGCGGTCGACCTTCGGCAACCCAGGCGGTTCGATCACGACCGCCCCGGCCATGCCGGCGGCGATGTGGGCGCTCATCGGCGCGGTGGAGCAGTGGTACATCCAGATGCCCGCCCTGGCCGCGACGAATCGGTAGGTGAGGTTCTGGCCGGGCTCGATCGTCCGCATCGGGACTGAGGGGGCCAGTTCTCCGGCGTGGAAGTCGATCGAGTGGCCCATCGAGCCGTGGTTGACGAGGGTGATCACGAAGGTGTCGCCCACCCGGCCGTGAAGGGTCGGCCCGACCGGCGAGCCGTTGTAGGTCCAGCGTTTCTGCCAGACTCCGGGGGCCACTTCCAGCGGCACCTCCTGGACGGTCAGGGTGAGGCGGTGCACCCGTTCGTCGGTCAGCGGCGCCAGCTCGGGATCGACGGTGTCGGTCGGGGGCGTCGACCGGGCCTGATCACCCGCGCCGCCCATCTCATGCTCGCTCATCGGCGCGGGGGTTGCTCCGGTGGCTGGTGGTGCGCCGTCCACGACGATGTTGAGGACCATTCCCATCTGCCGGTGGCCCGCCACCGAGCAGAAGCCCTGTTCGGAGGTCCCGATCAGTCCCGCGTCGAGTTCAGCCTGCGCCCCCGGTGCGATCCGTGCGGTGCGGACGTCGCCGATCACGAGGTCATGGGTAGTGGTGTCGGCGTTGGTCAGATGGACGACCAGGTGGTCGCCACTGTCGAGGTGGATCTCGGCGGGGATGAAGCGCATGTCCTTCGCGGTGACCTCGATCCTCACCACGCGGCCCGTCGGCCGCACGGCTGCCGCGGCCGCCGGGACGCCCGCCAGCCCGGCGGCGGAGGGATCCAGCCCAACCCCTACGACCACAGCCGTGGCCACTGCAGTGAGGCCGGCGACCAACTGGCCGGCGGTGAAGATGTTCGGACGCTCCACCGGGGCAACCGGCGGGCCGGGAGCGGTCGCCTCCGCGTCCCGTCCGGCGAGCAGGTCGCGCCGCGCAGCAACGCTCGCTCGCACCCCGAGGACCATGAGCGGGAGGAAGCTTGCCGCGGCAAGGAGGGCGAGTGCCGAGCCCGTCACCCGCACCCAGCTCGGCGTCGGCAGCAGCCACAGCGCCAGCCCGCCGTTGGTCGCGATCAGCCGGAACCCGCCGGCCCGGTTGAACCAGGCCTGACCGGCCCGCACCACGCTCGGCCCTCCGCCGAGCACCGACGGAAGCAGGTAGGACAGGGCGCCGATCAGCACCTGCCCGGCGAAACCTGCGCCGAGAACGGCGGCCGGCCAGATGAAACTCTCCTCCACCGCGTCCCACTCGGACGTTGCGAGTAGCCAGCCCGCCCAGGCGAGGCCGACGACCAGCCAGGCCAGGCCGGCGGCGACCGAGGCGGGCCCGAACTCCCGCGGGGGCCTGGTGCGCGCGGGACGGACGAGGCCTCTGCCCCACACGGCGAGGCCGAGGACGTAGCCGGCCACGCCGACCGCCGAGAGCCAGCCGAGCCCGGCGAGCGCGCCCGCGTCTGCGACCAGAATCGAGCCGCCCAGGATGGGGAGGGCCTGACGGGTCCAGAGTTCCGCGGTGGCGTCCATGGGGGTGCGGAGCATGGTCGGCCAGAGGGTGAGCAGGGTCCCGGTGACGGTCAGACCCACCCAGCCGAGCACGTTGGTGAGGGCGTGGGCGGCGAGGAGGCGCCCGTGCCACGGGTCGGGCCAGCCCCACGCGAGCGTCACGCCGAACCCTGCGCCGACGACCAGCGCCGCGGCGGCCCAAAGGTAGTAGCGGACGCTGACCCGGAACCGCGCCGGCAGCGCGCGGCGGAGCATGCCGAGCAGGACGAGGCCGTGCCAGCCGACCGCGCCGGCCACGACGAGGCCTCCGGCAAGGGTGAGCGGCCACCAGGTCGTGGGCACGCCCACCAGGACCGCAACGGCGCCGGTGGTGAGCAGTCCGAGGCGCCGGTTGTGCCAGCGGGCCTGCTGCTCGGACACGGGCGTGCGCAGCAGCGTCTGGGCGAAATGGAAGCTCCAGACCAGGACGGAGTGGGTCACCGCACCGAGCAGGACCAGGTGCAGCATCAGCCAGTTCGCGTCCGGCAGCCACCGGTGACCAAGGGCGACGAGCGCGGCGGTACCGAGCCAGCCGAGCAGCGGCAGGTCACGCAGCTTCGACCTGCCCCGGGTGGTGGAACGGCTCATCGGCGCACCACCAACACGAACGCCGTGACCATGAAGCCGAGCATCGCGAGCACGGTGAGGACGCCGCCGACCTGCCACAGCACGGTCGCGCCGGTGAGCGCGCCACCGAACCGGGCGGCCAGGCCGGCCTGCAGCAGCACCAGGGGCGCCCACAGTGCAGGCCGGTACGGCAGAGGACGGCCGAGCACGGCCGGCAGGATGACCGGAGCGTGCGCCATCACCATGGAGACGCCGAAGCCGAGGAACACCCCGTGCACGACGACGTCGTAGGTCCCCGGGTCGGCCAGCAGGCCGACGGCAGCGAGTACACCGCCGGCGAGCGCAAGGTTGGCGTAGCCAGCCAGCAGCGCGCCAGCGAGGTAGCGTCGCTGGCCGGCGAGCCCGAGCTGGCGCCGCACGACGTCGTGGGCCACGAGCCAGCCGGCGACCGCCAGCAAGGACAGCCCGACCAGCCTCTCCCCGCCCGCCGGCGCGAGGAGGGCGGCGAGGATGGCCAGGGTCAGCACTGAGGCGAGGGCGAGCAGCTGCCGATCAGCCACGTCCCCCATGGTCAGAGCGGCCAGTTCGGCGCGCTCGGCCGCGATCGTGACCACCACGAACCCGGCCAGCCAGGGCAGTGCGTGGGGGACGTCGACCGTGGCGGCCACCACCGCTCCCCCGAGCGCCAGGACGGCGGAGAGCACCTGCGCCGCGACGAGCGGACGGGGCGCCCTGCGCCACAGCGCCACATAGACCGCGACGAACAGCACCCCTGCCTCGACCTGCAGAAGCTGCCCCACAAGGGCGGGCGCCGGGCTGACCAGGGCCAGCGCGCCCACCCCGTACAGGCCGGGCGCGAGGTAGGCCCAGGCCCGGCCAAGTGACTGCGCACGCTCCAGCGAGATCAGCGTGGCCAGAAAGCCGAGCACCATCACCTGTCCGTGCACATCGCCCAACCGGGACGAGGCCACCGGTGCCCAGACTCCGAGCCGCACCAGGGCCGCGTCGAGACCCGCGAGCAGGGCACTCCCGCCGAGGGCCACCAGGAGCACACGACCCCGGGCGGCCCTGCGGCGGGCCCCGCCCGCCACGGAGGGGACGGTGGCGGCGAGCGGCACGGCCGGCCTCACCTCTGGAGTGCGGCGCAGAGGGTCGGATCGGCCGTGCCGCGACTGTGGTCCGCCTCAGCGGCGGAAGGGGCGTGGGCGCCGTCGTGGGAGTGGACGTGGGGCTGGCCGCCGTCGTGGGAGTGCGGGGTGGTGTCGTGCACCTCCACCCAATCGGGGCCGTCGAGGGCGATCGCGGCGGCGGGGAACAGCCCGTTGTCCTCCTTGTCGATGTGGGCTCGCAGCGCGTCCTCGAAACGGGCCATCGCCGTCGCGTCGCCCGGCGCGAGTTCGCCCAGCAACGTGGCAAGGGTCTCGTGCTCGCCGCACAGCGTGGCGATGTGGTCGGCGTAGACCTCGTCGCGAGCCATCACTCGGAAGAGCCCGGCTTCCTCGGCGACCGTGTGTGGCCACAGCAGGTCCGATACCGCGACCCGGGCAGCGTCGAGTCGCCCCGCGCCCCCGGAGCGGACGGCGGCGCGCAGCTCACCGGTCGCGTTGATGATCTCCACGTGCTCGGACATGAAGCGTCCGATCACCTCGATCGAGTCGCATCCGCAGTAGCTGCACATCCCATTTCCTTTTTCTACATACCGTCATATAGAAAATAGCACTAGAGTGGCACCATGCGCACCTCAGCAAGGCTCGGGCCCGACCCGATCCGCACCGACCGGCCGCGGGACGCGGGCCTTCGCGTGCTGCGTGCGCTGGCCTCCCGGGAGTCGGCGACGCTCGCCGACCTCGCAGATGCCCTCGGCGGCCACCCGAACACCACCCGTGCCCAGCTCGAGCACCTGGTCGCCGCGGGGTTCGCCACCGCGCTGGACCTGCCCGCCTCCGGACGTGGACGACCGGCACACGCCTGGGCCGCGACGATCGCCGGGCGCCAGGTCGCCGGCGAGGACCCCAACCTGGACCGCCAGGCGGCCCTCCTCGAAGCCGTCGCCGAGCACCTCGACGGCACTCCGGACCCGGCCGCGGCCGCGCACGCGATCGGCCTCGGGTGGGGACACCGGCTGGCCGCGACCCGGAACGACAGCCTCGTCCCGATCCTGGCCGCCCAGGGCTTCACCCCCGAGGAACAGGACGACGGCATCGCTCTGCGCACCTGCCCCCTGCTGGCCTCGGCCCGGCAGCGTCCCGCGGTCGTGTGCGGCATCCACCAGGGCCTGATCGACGCCGTCTCCCCCGCGGCCTGGGCACTCGAACCGTTCGCGGCCCCGGGCGCATGCCTGCTCCGCCGCCGTGGGGGTGCAGCGTGAACGATGCGCCGAGTCCGCTGACGGCAGCAGTGGTCACGGTCTCGGACGAGATCGCCTCAGGCAGGGACGTGAACCGTGCGGGGCGCGTTGCGGTCACCGAGCTGGCCGGGCACGGGATCGAGGCGGACCTGGTGGTCGTGCCCGACGATCCCGACGCCATCCGCGCGGCCGTGCGGGGGGCGATCGACCGGGGCTCTCGGCTGGTGATCACCAGCGGTGGTACCGGGATCGGTCCCGGCGACGTCACCGTCGACGCGGTCGCTCCGCTGCTGAGCTACCAGGTGCCGGGCATCTGCGAGGAGATCCGGCGCCGGGGCGCGGAGCACGCACCGGTCGCGCTGGTCTCCCGAGAGGTCGCCGGCGTCATTGTGGGCACGCCGTCCACCTTCGTCCTGACCGCGCCCGGCTCCCGTGGGGGCGTCCGTGACGCCGTCGCTGTCCTGGGGCCGCTCGCGGCCCACATCGTCCGCCAGCTCGACGGCGCGGGCCACCTGTGAGGGCGGCCCCCTCGATCAGGGACTCCCGGCTCGCCTGAGCCCGGGCCGGGCCTCGGCGAGCAGTTCGTCCAGCGTCGCGAGCAGCGCAGGGTCGGATGAGGTCATCCGCTCCATCTCGGCGCCGGTGTCGCAGCTGCACAGGGCGAGCGTGACCGTGCGGGTCGAGCGGGCCAGCGGACGCAGCGTCCCTCCGGCGCCGAGCCAGCGCTGGACGCGGGCGAGATCGTCTGCCATCACCGAAGAGCGTTCAGGACTTCTTCGGCGCCCCGGGTCGGGCGTAGCGCCACACGGTGATCAGGACGCACATCACGGCCCAGGCCACCCCGATCCAGTAGAAGGCGGTGGGCGACATGACGGTCAGCCCGACGCCGAAGAGGAACGGGCCGAAGGCGGCGATGGCGCTGGTCCAGCCGATCACACCGCCGGCCTGGCGCCGCTCGAAGATCATCGGCATCTGCTTGAACGTGGACGCGTTGCCGATGCCGGCGAACAGGAAGATCGCCAGCATGCCCCACAGGAACTGGTTGAACCCGGCCTGCAGGGTGGCCGCGCTGGACGTGTCGGGGGTGAGCGCGGGGATCGTCCACAGGATCGAGGCGACCAGGCCGACGCCCGAGATCAGCGTCCAGATCGCCCCGCCCATGCGATCGGTGAGTGGGGAGAACAGGGCCCTCGCGGCAGCCCCGATCAGCGGGCCGAGGAAGACGAAGGCTGCCGGGTCCGGTACCTGGTAGCCCTGGACGAGGATCTGCGCGGTGGCGCCGGAGCCCTGGACGATGGCGGCGTTGCTGGCCCCGTACAGGTTGGCCATCAGCAGCCCGAACTGGGCGGCGAGACCTGAGAAGGTGCCGAAGGTCATGATGTAGAGCAGAGTCATCCACCAGGTGTCCTGGTTGGTGAAGATGTCGAACTGCTGGCGGATGTTCGCCTTGACCGGTACGGCCTTGAGGTACTGCCAGGCGATCCAGGCGCCGATCAGGATGAACGGCAGCCACACGAAGGACGCGGCCTGGTACCAGACCTCCCGGTCAGGCTTGCCGGCGATCTTCATCATCTGGCTCTGGCCGAGCCACCACAGCATGCCGAGCCCGATCAGCCACGGGGTGAGCAGCTGGACCAGGGAGACGCCGAAGTTGCCGATGCCGGCCTGCAGCCCGAGGGCTGTGCCCTGCTTGCGGCGCGGGAAGAAGTAGGAGGTGGAGGGCATGAATCCGGAGAACGCTCCACCGCCGATCCCGGCGAGGAACGCCAGCGTCAGCAGCTCCCAGTAGGGCGCCGTGGGCGACATCGAGCGGACGCCCCAGCCAAGGACGGGGAAGAAGAGCAGCAGGGTGGTGGCCGCGACCATCTTGCGTGTCCCCATGATCGGCGGGAGCACCATCCAGACCAGTCGGAGCAGGCCGCCGGAGAGCCCGGGGATGGCGGCGAGCCAGTACAGCTGGGTCTTGGTGAAGTCGTAGCCGATCGCGTTCAGCTTGGGCACGATGGCGGAGGGCAGGAACCAGGCGACGAAGGCCAGGGTGAGGGTGAAGGTGGTGATCCACAGGGTCTGCCAGGCCAGCCGGGAGTCCCAGGTCTCCTCGTTCTCGGGGTCCCAGGACGCCAGCCACTCGGGGCCGCTCTGGAGTCGCTGGACGATGCTGCTGGTCATGCGCGGGCCTCCTGCGGGGAACGGGTGTCGACGTGGTCGACGTCGAAGTGGTCGGCGAGTTCGGGGGACTTCTGGTGCAGCATCCCGACGATGGTGAGGTGCATCCAGATCGCGCAGATCGCGGTCAGGACGAACAGGACGAGGAAGGTGCTGGTCGGGAAGCCGGTCCAGAGCTTGGTGTAGGCGAACAGCGGCGGCAGGACGAAGCCGCCGAGCCCGCCGAGCATCCCGACCAGGCCACCGACCGAGCCGACGTTGTCCGGGAAGTACTCGGGGATGTGCTTGTAGACGGCGGCCTTGCCGACCCCCATCGCGCAGCCCAACAGGAACACCAGTGTGGTGAACCCGGCCAGGCCGATGGTGTAGGGCAGGTGCTGGGTCTGGCTGCCGTCGGCGTGCACGACCACGACGTAGCCGTTGGGCATCATCAGGATGCCTGTGGTGGCGAGCATCACGGCGAACGTGGCGTACATCACCTTGCGGGCGCCG
>JAGQUI010000550.1 GCA_020438595.1 Propionibacteriaceae bacterium
CCGCGTTGGTCGGGGCGCTGAACTCACAGACCACCAGCCGCCCACCGGGTCTGGTCACCCGCCGCAGCTCGCGCAACCCGGCCGCCGGATCGACGATGTTGCGCAGCCCGAAGGAGATGGTGACGGCATCGAAGGTGCCGTCGGCGAACGGGAGACGGGTGCCGTCACCGGCGGTGAACGGCAGCTGCGGCCGCGCCTGCTTGCCGACCCGGAGCATCCCGAGGGAGAAGTCGCACGGCACCACGACCGCGCCGCGCTCGGCGAAGGGAAGGCTGGAGGTGCCGGTGCCGGCGGCGAGGTCGAGGACCCGCTCCCCCGGCTGCGGGTCCACCGCGGAGAGCACGTCGCGGCGCCAGCGGCGGTCCTGACCCAGTGACAGCACGTCGTTGGTCACGTCGTAGCGACGCGCGACCGCATCGAACATCCGGCGTACGTCGGTCGGCTGCTTGTCGAGGTCTGCCCGGGCCACGGCCGAAGACTACGGGCGTGGCCGAGACGGCTCCAAGGCGGCGGCTCGGCCCGGTCCACGCAGGCCGTCGCAGGTCGAGACCGGACCGTGACCTGCGCGCTGGCGAGCGCCCACGGAGCAGGTTGGCCTTGGTCTCGGCCAGCCCCCCCTCGGCCGGTTCCAGGGATTCGCAATATCGTGAATCCGCGCCCTGGCCGAACAGGGCATCCTTGGTGTGGACCACGGACGGGAGTAACGATGCAGCAGCTCACGCAGAACACCTTCTGGCTCACCTCTGCCGTCGGCGCACACTGCTACTGGCTGGACGCCGGCGACCGGGTCGCGATCATCGACCCGGGCATGAGAGCGGGACTCAACCGGGTCGCGCGCGAGCTCCGGGAGGCCGGCCGTTCGCCCTATGAGGTGACCGACATCCTGCTCACCCACGCCGACATCGACCACGCCGGCGCGGCCGCCGAGTGGCAGCGGCGGACCGGGGCCCGCACCTGGCTGGGTGCGGCGGACGCGGCGATCCTCACCGGCGCAGTGCCCGCGTCCACCTCGTTCCGGCGGTTCACCTCGCGCGTCGGGCGTCCCGAACTACCCGGCAACCTGCGCCTGCTGGACGGCGACGAGGAGCTCTGGCCGGGCCTGGTCGCCCTGCACACCCCGGGGCACACGCCCGGCCACCACGTGTTCCGCGCCGGTGACGTGCTCTTCGCCGGGGACTCCGCGCAGTCCCGCCACGGGCAGCTCGTGCCGATGGCGGACTTCCTGATGACCAGCGTCCGCCAGGGCATGGCCGACCTCGCCCGGCTGCGCGCGCTCGAGGTCGACTGGTACTGCTGCGGCCACTCCGACCCGGAGCGCCGCCGGTAGCCGTTCAGCCCGCCCGCACCTGCTCGACGCCCCGGTTGGCGAGTTCGTCGGCGCGCTCGTTGCCGGGGTCGCCGGCGTGGCCCTTCACCCAGACCCACTCGATCCGGTGCCGCGCGACCAGCTCGTCCAGCGCCTGCCACAGCTCCTGGTTCTTCACCGGCTTCTTGTCCGCGGTCCGCCAGCCGTTGCGCTTCCAGTTGTGCATCCACGACTTCACGCCGTTCATCACGTAGCGGCTGTCCACGTGCAGCCGCACCTTCGCGGGCCGGTTCAGCACGGTCAGCGCCTCGATCACCGCGGTGAGTTCCATCCGGTTGTTGGTGGTCTCGGCCTCGCCACCGAAGAGCTCCTTCGCGTGCTCCCCCGAGCGCAGCAGCGCCCCCCAGCCGCCGACGCCCGGGTTGCCCTTGCAGGCACCGTCGGTCCACATCTCCACCTCGGGCATCTCATCGCTCACGGCCCCGACCCTAGAGCACAGACCGGGCTGGGCACGTCCGCAAGTGGCGCTACAGGCCGGTCGGGAACCCGTCGATGCTGACCAGGTTGTGCTCCTGCTGGTAGGCCGCCAGGCCGTCCGGTCCCTTCTTCGTCGCCCAGTTGTCCATCAACTCGCGCTGCTGCACGAACTCGAACTCGGGGACGCCGTAGCCGCACGAGGTCTGGACGAGGTCGACGTCGAGCACGAACACGTTCCGGGCGCCGAGCAGCGGCGGGAACAGCCCGGTCAGCTCGTCCCACTCCTCATCGCGGGGGTGCACGGCGCGCGCCGTCCCGTACAGGCGCAGGATCAGCGGCTCCCGGACGAAC
>JAGQUI010000551.1 GCA_020438595.1 Propionibacteriaceae bacterium
TATGAGACCGATTCTCAGCCTCTCCTGGCGTCCCGTTCCGTACCTTCCAGTACCGCTGAGGTGGGGTTTCGCGCATTCGACGTGCCAGTCAGTACCACTGCGGACCAGCCAATCCCGGCCCGCGGTGTACAAGGAAGTGTAGAAGATCGGTCGCAGTCATCTCCGGCGTCGTGTGACCCGACTCGAAGGTCGAGACGCGTCTCTCAGACTCAGCCGAGCCTTCCGGTGGGGTTGACAGCGAGCGCGGCCTCAACTCGATCACGCCGAGATCGTGGGCCTTTCGACGTGCGGGGAATCGTGGACTGGCCGACGTTGTTGTATCGATGGCTGTAGATGTGACCGTCGGCTGCTGACGCGGCCTGTTCCGAGGAGGAGCCATGGTGCCTGAGCGTCCTGAACCGACGTTGCCGACGCCTGAGGCCGTTGCCCTGCACTTGTCGGGGTCGCGTCGGCGGATCCTCGAGGTGTTGCGCGACTGCGGGCCCCGCACCGACGAGGGCATCGCCGACTGCTGGATCCGCGAGGACGGGGATGGGGACCGGTGGGGAGGCCGGTTGCCGGGCCTGGTGGCCCGGTTGACGTGGAAGCTCGAGTACCTCGGGTGGATCGACGGCGACGAGGACCGCTGGATGCTGACGCCGGTCGGCAGGGACGCGCTGGCCGCAAAGGCCTGAGGCCAGCCGACGGATCGGTGCCCGGGTCAGCTCTCACCCGGGGTGGCGGGTGGTTCCCAGGGGATGATCCAGGCGCGCGCTGCGAGCTCGTCGCGGACCCGGGCGATGTGGGGTAGTTCGAGCGTTGCGCGTCGGCGGAGCACCGGGTCGGTGGTGGTGCTGGCGGCGAGGCTGGCGTTGATGACCCACCCGTAGGGTTCGATGCCGGCGCGGCGGAGGTCCTCCTGGAGCTCGGAGGCCTCCTGGACGGGGGTGGTCTGCGGCAGGGTGACGATGATGATGCGGGTGAAGTCGGGGTCTTGGAGCCGCATGAGCGGGGTGGTCACCTTGCCGGCGATGTCACCTGCGCCGCGCATGACGTCGCGGTGGTAGGCGCCGGTCTGGTCCAACAGGAGCAGGGCGTGCCCGGTGGGGGCGGTGTCGATCACCACGTGTTCGCGGCGCCCACGGGACAGCAGCCGGGAGAAGGCGACGAAGACCGCGAGCTCTTCGGTGCAGGGTGAGCGGAGATCCTCGGCGAGCAGGGCGCGCTGGGCCGGATCGAGGTTGGTGGCGGCGGCCATCTTGTTGTCGATGTAGCGGTCGCGCTCGGCGTCGGGGTCGACCCAGCTGGTGGTCAGGCGGCCTCCCGGGGAGTGGACAAGACGGCCGGCGGGGTCGGTGCTCGACAGGTGGGTCTCGAGGTCGGCGGTCGCGAGGCCTGCGGCAATGGCGTTTGCGACGGTGGTCTTGCCGACGCCGCCCTTGCCCATCACCATCACCACGCCGGGGCCGGCGGCGGCGAGCTCCGAGACGAGCGCGTCGACGCCGGGGAGACCAGGGGGTTCGGCCGCGCCCGGGGTGACCTCGGGGGCGGGGCCGTGGCCGGTGAGGGCGCGCAGGGCCGCGAGGCCGACGAGGTCGTAGGGAACCAGGGGGATGGTGTCGGTGGTGAGGTGAGCCAGGTGGTCGGGGAGCCTGCTCATCGTGTCCCGTTGGCGCCGGGCGAAGGCGGCCGCGACGGCGTCGTCGGGATCGGGCTCGGCGAGGATGCCGTTGAGGATGAGCCGCTGGTTGGCGACGCCTTGGACCGCCAGTTCGGCACCAGCCCGGGCCGCTTCGCTGACCGCGCCGGGTTCAGCGCGGGCCACGAGCACCACGGTGGTGCGGTCGCCGTCACCGAGCGCCTCCACGGTCTGTCGGTACAGCGACCGCTTGTCTCCCAGGGCCGACAGCGGCCCGAGGCAGCTCGCGCCTTGGGGGTTGGCGTCGATGAAGGAGCTCCATGCCGCTGGGAGCTCGAGCAGCCGCAGGGTGTGTCCGGTGGGAGCGGTGTCGAAGATCACGTGGTCGTAGCGGGCGCTGACGTCAGGGGTGGCCAGCAGGCCGCTGAACTCGTCGAAGGCCGCAACCTCCACCGTGCACTGGCCCGAGAGCTGCTCGGCCAGCCCCTGCAGCTCCGCGTCGGGCACCGTGCCGCG
>JAGQUI010000552.1 GCA_020438595.1 Propionibacteriaceae bacterium
CGGCTGAGCGGGGTGGTGGAGAGCCTGGAGATCGTCACCGACCTGATCGGCGTGCTGCGCGACCAGCAGGCGGTCTACCAGGTGCCCGACCCGGCCTACCCCGACTGGTACTTCGCCGTGACCAAAGCCAGCAACCTGATGGTCGGCACCGGCATCTCGCTGCTGGAGGCCGAAGCGGTGTTCGCCGAGCGCGGCGGCGACCCGGACCGTCCCGGCAAGCGGCACCGGCTCGACTGCCTGGTCTGGCGGCAGGCCCGCCCCGGCGAGCCGGCGTGGGACTCGTGGCTGGGCCGCGGGCGTCCGGGCTGGCACATCGAGTGCACCGCGATCTCGCTGGCCGAGCTGGGCGAGGAGTTCGACGTGCAGGCCGGCGGACGCGACCTCGCCTTCCCGCACCACCCGATGTGCGCCGCCGAGGCCCGGATCGCGACCGGGCGGCCGATGGCGAAGCTGTTCCTGCACTCCGGCATGGTGGGGCTCGACGGCGAGAAGATGAGCAAGTCGCTGGGCAACCTGGTCTTCGTCAGCCGGCTGCTCGCCGACGGCGTCGACCCGATGGCGATCCGGCTGGTGCTGCTGGCCCACCACTACCGCGGTGACTGGGAGTACACCCTGGACGCGCTCACCCGGGCGCAGGCCCGGCTGGGGGCGTGGCGGACGGCCGTGTCGCGTCCGGCCGGTCCGGACCCGACCGCGACCCTCGACGCCGTCCGGGCTGCGCTGCGGAACGACCTGGACGCCCCGACGGCGTTGGCCGCGATCGACGCCTGGGCCGCCGCGGAGGGTGAAGACCCGGGCGCGCCTGGCCTCGTCCGCGACCTCGCCGATGCCCTGCTCGGCATCGCGCTCTGACCCGGACCGAGTCGGGGACGGTTCCTTTCTCGGTCCACCCCCGCCTGGACCGAGTTGGGGACGGTTCCTTTCTCGGTCCACCACTACCGGTAGTGGTCGGGGCGAACGTGGACCGCAATCGGAACCGTCCCCAACTCGGTCCGCGGCGCGCGGGGCGAGCAGGGGTGGTTCTAGGCTGGGGCCCACACCCCAGGGAGGCGTCATGAGCTACGAGAAACCCCGTCCGACCACAGGACTATTCGCCGGCGGCGTGATCGGTGCCGTCGCCGCCGCCCTGCTGAGGGCGGCCGCACCCGTGAACAACGATGTGATGGTCACCCTGAGCGTCGTGGTCTGGCTGATCAGCGTGTGCGTGCTCGCGGTGGCCGGGTACCGGTTCCTCGCCGCCTTCGACGCCGCCGCGCTGCATCGCTGGCAGACCGTCACCTCCGACAAGCAGAAGGAGCTGCGGCTCAAGGCCGAGGAGCGGACGGCGCGCGCAGAGGCCGGCGGCGACTGAGTCGGCCCCGCCACATCGAACGCCTCCGTTGCGGTCGAACGCCTCCGCTCGAGCCGGGGCGCTCGACGGGAACGGAGGCGTTCGGGGGGATGGGCGGCGTGCGGGGCCGGAGCGGACGCCGGTAGGCTGACCCCTCGTGAGCAAATCCTTCGAAGACCTGTTCGCCGAACTGCGCCACCGCGCGGCGACCCGCCCCGAGGGCTCCGGCACCGTCCGGGCGCTGGACGCGGGCGTCCACGCCATCGGCAAGAAGGTCGTCGAGGAGGCCGCCGAGGTGTGGATGGCCGCCGAGTACCAGGGACGCGCCGAGGCCGCGGAGGAGATCAGCCAGCTGCTGTACCACACCCAGGTGCTGATGATCGCGCTCGGCCTCGAGCTCGAAGACGTCTACGAGTACCTGTGAGGGAGCGGACGTGAACGGTGACCTGCTGAAGATCGCGGTGCCCAACAAGGGCTCGCTGGCCGAGTCGGCCGCCTCCATGCTGCGCGAGGCCGGCTACCGGCAGCGCAGCGACGCCAAGGAGCTCGTGCTCGTCGACGACGCGAACGGCGTCGAGTTCTACTACCTGCGTCCGCGCGACATCGCCGTGTACGTGGGCGAGGGCACCCTCGACCTCGGCATCACCGGACGGGACATGCTGCTCGACTCCGCGGCAGAGGCCGACGAGGTGATGTCGCTGGGCTTCGGCGGCACCCGGTTCCGGTTCGCCGCGCCCGGTGGTGCGTCCATGAGCGTCGCGGATCTCGGTGGCCGCCGGATCGCCACCTCCTACCCCGGCCT
>JAGQUI010000553.1 GCA_020438595.1 Propionibacteriaceae bacterium
AGCGGCTGCTCCAGCCGCAGCCGCTCGGGCACCCCCAGTTCGCCGGACAGGTAGTCGTCGATCCGGCTGCGGGCGTCCCAGCAGTTCAACGGGACCCCGGCGAGCGCGGCCCGGCGCTCCGCACCGCCGGCCAGGGCGGAGACGAGCATCTCCCGGCCCCGACGCAGGCGCTGCTTCGCCGCCGGCAGCGACACCTCCTGCACCTCGGCCACCGCCGCAACGGTGAGCCCTTCGACATCGTGCAGGACGACGGCGGCCCGGTACGGCACCGGCAGGCGCAGCAGGGCGTCCAGAAGCTCCTCGCGCCGCTCGGCACGCTCCAGCACCACCTCTGCGGTCACGGTGTAGGCGTCGTCGCGCCAGTCCGCCTCCACGGCCTGCACCAGCGCCTCCTCGTCGACCGGGTCGGGCCGGTGCCGGCGGGTCTCGTCGACGAAGCGGGTGAACATGATCCGGTGCAGCCAGGTGCCGACCGACGCGGCCCCGCGGAACTGACCGGCCCGCTCGAGCGCGCGCACGACGGTCTCCTGGACGAGGTCCTCGGCCGCCTGCGCGTCGCGGGTCAGCAGCTGGGCGTACCTCAGCAGGCCCGGCAGTTCGCCAACCAGCTGCTCGTTCGTGAGGCCCACACGGGAAACCTACCGGTGGGCTGCCGGATCACTTCGCGTTGGTGTTGATCCGGAACGGCAGGTACAGCGGGCAGGTGCCCACCAGCGCCGTCACCAGCAAGACGGCGGCCACCACGAGCAGCAGGATGCCGCCCACGGAGCCCGCGCCCACCACGAACGCCAGCACGGCGGCCACTGCGGCCAGGACGATCCGGATGATCTTGTCGGTGTTGCCCACGTTCTTCGGCATGTCGTGTCTCCTTCTTCGAGCGTCTTCACCACCACTGACGGACGAACGGCGCAAATGGATACAAGACCGCGTGGACGCGCTTGGCAGGCGGTGGGGTTCGGGGTAGGAATAGGGCATGAGTCTTCTGCGATTCGTCGCCCGCTCGATGCTGGCCAGCTACTTCGTGATCAACGGGGTGAAGGCCTTCCGGCACCCCGAGGAACTGGTGGAGGCCGCCCAGCCGATCGCCGACGCCGTGCTGCCCACGGTCAACTCGATGCTGCCGGAGTCGGTCCGCGGCTACCTGCCCGAGGACACGACCGGCTTCGTGAAGTGCACCGGGATCGCGCAGATCGCCGGCGGGCTCAGTCTCGCCACCGGGATCGCCCGGCGACCCGGCGCGTGCCTGCTCGCCGCGACCATGGTGCCGCACGTGCTCGCGTCCAACCCGCTGAAGGCGAAGGGCGAGGAGCGTTCGGTGGCCCAGGCCCAGCTGAGCAAGAACGTCGCCCTGCTCGGCGGCGTCCTGCTCGCCTCGCGGGACACCCAGGGCAAGCCCAGCCTCGCCTGGAAGGTGCGCACCCAGAAGGAACTCGCGAGCAAGGAGGCCGCCAGGCGCAAGGCCGAGCTGGAGCGGGACGCCCGCGCCACCGCCGCCGAGGCCGCCAAGGCCGCGAAGAAGCAGGCCCGCAGGGCCCGCAAGGCCGTGGCGGGCGTGCTTTCTTGATCCCGTGGCAGGCGCCGCTCGCCTCCTCTCCCGTCCACGGCCACCTGGTCGTTCCCGGATCGAAGTCGGCCAGCGCCCGCAGCCTGCTGCTCGCCGCGCTCGCGGACGGCCCGTCCGTGCTCACCGGTGTGCTCGACTCCCGCGACACCACCCTGATGCGCGCGGGCCTGACCGCGCTCGGCGCCCGGTTCGAGGACAGGTCGGACGGACGAGTGGGCGTCCGGCCCGCGGAGGTCCTCACCGGTGGCGGGGACATCGATTGCGGGCTCGCCGGCACCGTGCTGCGCTTCCTGCCGCCGATCGCCGCACTGGCCGGCGCCCCGACCCGGTTCCACGGGGACGCGGCGGCCGCGGCCCGTCCCGTCGCACCCCTGCTCGACGCTCTGGCCGTGCTGGGCGCGTCGGTGAGCGAACCGCGGACGCTGCCGTTCACGGTGTCCGGCGGCCCGGCGTTCCGAGGCGGGCGGGTCTCCCTCGACGCCTCGGCCAGCAGCCAGTTCGTCTCGGCGCTGCTGCTCGCCGGGGCCCGGTTCCCCGACGGTGTGACCGTGCACCACA
>JAGQUI010000554.1 GCA_020438595.1 Propionibacteriaceae bacterium
TACGTCGAGCGGCACAAGCCGTGGCACCTGGCGAAGTCCGAGGACGCAGCGCTCGAGCTGCACCAGACCTGCAGCACCGGGATCGAGGCGTTCCGCGTGCTGACGATCCTGCTCGCGCCCGTGCTGCCGAAGGTGGCCGAGCGGGTGGCCCGGTTCCTGCAGGTGCCGAACTTCACCTGGGCGGACGCCACCCGGCCGCTCGGGGAGCACGCCATCGGCCGGTACGCCCACCTGATGCAGCGGATCGACCCGGACGTCCTGGCCGAACTGTTCGTACCGGTCCCCGGCACCGATCCCGACCCGGAGGAGCCCGAGCCGGTACCGGCCGCCGAGCCCGGCGGCGAGCCGATCGCGGACCAGATCACCATCGACGATTTCACCAGGGTCGACCTGCGGGTCGCCCGGATCGTCTCGGCGGAGTCCGTCGAGGGGGCCCGCAAGCTGCTGCGGCTGGTCGTCGACCTCGGCGAGAGCCACACCCGGCAGGTGTTCTCCGGGATCGCAGGCACCCACGATCCGGCCGACCTGGTCGGCCGGCTCACGGTCGTGGTGGCGAACCTCGCGCCGCGAACCATGCGCTTCGGCGTGAGCGAGGGGATGATCCTCGCGGCGGCCCACGCGGATGAGAAGGACAACCCCGGCATCTTCCTGCTCGAGGCCGACGCGGGTGCGGCTCCGGGGCTGCGGGTGCGCTGAGCGTCGGTTCGACTTCGCCACCGGCGCCCCGTACAATCCTGTACTTGGTGACCATCACCTGCTCGGCCATGCCCTCAGGGCGGTGGACGGGGCCGGTGCGGGTCACCGGAGGGCAATAGCTCAATTGGCAGAGCAGCGGTCTCCAAAACCGCAGGTTGGGGGTTCAAGTCCCTCTTGCCCTGCTGGGCAGCCGTCTTCGACGACCGGCCAGCACCACCCATCGAGCGAGAAGAGAAGGACGGCCCAGTGGCGGACGAACCGGAGTTGGCAGACGCCGATGTCCCTGACGACCCCACCGCCGACCTCGACCTGGCGGCCATGGGGCTGGAGGACGTCGAGCTGACCGAGGAGGAGCAGGTGGCCCTGGCGGCCGCCAAGGCCCGCCCGGCCCGCAGGACGGAGATGGGCGACGAGGGCGGGTCCGGCAAGGGCCACGCGACCCCGAAGCAGCGGCGCAGCAAGCCGGGCGAGGAGCACCGGCGGGCAACGCCGGCGGAGTTCGTCCGCGAGTCCGTGGCGGAACTGAAGAAGGTGGTCTGGCCGACCGGCAGCCAGCTGCAGCAGTACTTCGTCGTGGTCCTGGTGTTCGTCCTGATCATGATCGGCATCGTCTTCCTGCTCGATCTGGGCTTCGGCACCGTGATGTTGAAGCTGCTGGGCTGACGACGAGGAAGTGAGTAGGCATTGACTGAGAACAACGCGCCCGAAGACGACTTCGGAACCCCCGCGTCTGAGGACTTCGAGATCGACCTCGGCGTGCCCGAGGCGCCCGCCGAGGACGAGATCGAGCTCAACCTCGACTTCGGCGGTCCGATCGAGGCCGATGCCGACGACATCGTGCTCGACCTCGGCGTCGACGAGGAGCCCGAGCCCGAGCCGGTACCGGTCGTCTCCGACACCGACGAGGAGGCCGTGCTGGAGGAACTGCGCCAGCAACTGCGCAGCCAGGTCGGCGACTGGTATGTCATCCACACCTACTCCGGCATGGAGAACCGGGTGAAGCAGAACCTGGACAACCGGGTGAAGACGCTCGGCATGGAGGACTACATCTACGAGGCCGTGGTTCCCACCGAGGAGGTCATCGAGACCCGCAACGGCGCCCGCAAGTCGGTCACCCGCACCGTCCTGCCCGGCTACGTCCTCGTCCGGATGGACCTCACCGACGCGTCCTGGGCCGCCGTGCGGCACACACCGTCCGTGACCGGCTTCGTGGCCCACGCCAACGCGCCCGTCCCGCTCAGCCTGGAGGAGGTCGAGAAGATGCTCGCCCCGGCCGCCCTGGCCCGGGCCGCGGCCGCCTCGACCGGCGCCAAGCCGCGGAGCAAGAAGGTCGAGATCGCCGACTTCAACGTCGGGGACTCGGTCATGGTGGTCCAGGGCCCCTTCGCCGGGGTGCACGCGACGATCACCGAGATCAATGC
>JAGQUI010000555.1 GCA_020438595.1 Propionibacteriaceae bacterium
CGGGCAACCGGATTGGTGCTCGACCGCATCATCAGGCACACTATGAGGGTTCACCGACAGTGCCCTGCTTGGGTGCGGGCGGTGATCCCACGCGCGAGTGGCGGAACGGCAGACGCGCTGTCTTCAGGTGGCAGTGTCCTTACGGGCGTGGGGGTTCAAATCCCCCCTTGCGCACTCGCGGGTAGTTCCCTGAACTACCCTTTTCGGTTTCCCGAAACTCCCGACCGGAGATGATCTGGCCGGGAGTTTCGCCGTTTCGGGGCGGTGCTGGTCGTCGCCGCCTCCGCTGACGCCGATTTCGTCTGCCGTGGGGCCTATTTCGCTGTCTCTGGCCGGTTTCCGGGCAGGCTGGCGTGGGCTCCGTGTGGGGTGAGTGGTTCGGGCTGGGCCGGTCAGTCGGTCTGGCGTCTGCGTCGGCCGCGGGTCCGGGTGGCCTTGTCGAGTGGTCGGTCGTCGATGGGCTCGCCGAGGTGGACCTGCCATGGCTCGGGTAGCCCGCGTGTGGTGTGCCAGGCGTGCAGGCTGACGAGGTTGTGCCCGACGAGGGTGATGGCCATGAGCATGGCTGTCGCGACGAGGCCGGCCTGTCGGAAGAAGCCGCGGTTGACGCTGAGGCGTTGGTAGCGGTTGGCGCCGATGAGTCCTTCGACGAGGGTGCGCCGATTGAACGAGAGCGCCCAACGGGTGGACTGCCAGGGGTGGTGCTGCCGGTCGCGTTCGAGCTCGCTGTCGTGGATGGTGAGGGTCTTCCCGCACCCGCAAGGATCGCCGGGGACGCAGGTCGTGGTGGGGAGTGTGTGCGGCATCCGCATCGACGCCGGGGTGTTGGGGCAACGGACCTTGAAGGGATGTCCGTCGACCGCTGGGCCGCGGAAGCGCTGCGTCCCCCGCTTCGGGTCGCGCTTGGCATGCGGCACGAAGCGGTAGGGCTCGCGGGCGTCGAACGCCTCACGCCGTCGAGCCTTCTCGGCGGCGCTCATTCCAGCGGTAGGCGCCTCGAGCGTGCGGTGGGTCTCGGGGAGGGCACTGCAGTACAGGCTGCCGTCGACCCAGACCGTCCCGGCCTCCGGACCGGGCCGGACGACCCGCTGGGTCTTGTGCAGGTCCATCGTCACCGTGATGTGTCGGTCTCGGAGCGGGCCGGCGAGCTGGCTGCCCTTGGCCGTGGTGTAGCCACGGTCGACGAGGAGGTCATCGAACGGTGGCAGGGCGTCGACGATGTCCAGGCAGGCACGGGCGCGATCACGGATCCCTGGTCGCAACGCGAGGCCCGCCACCACCTGAGGGATGGGCTCTGACCCGACGCGCGGCGCGTACGTCGCGAGGTGGGCTTCGTAGCCGAGGAAGTGCTCGGTGGGGCGGCGGTCGGTGGCCGTGCGGTGGCCCCAACGGGCGTCTCGGTCGGCTGACCAGAATGCGTGGCCCTCAGCATCCACCCGCTTCTTATGCGGCCGGGTATGGCTCTCGACGTCCGTGCCGTCGATGGCCACCGCCGAAGGCCGCTCGAACTCCGGCGGCAGGCTGGCCTGGATGAGCAGAGTTGTGAGCTCGTCCAGGCCGACCTGCTCGAAAGTGCAGCCTTCAGGACACGCGAGGACTTCGCCGGTGTCCGGATCGACGTCGAGGTTGTGGTCGTGCTCGACCAGGACACCGTGCTCGACGACGCGCTTGATGGCCCGCCATCCGGAGTGCATCCGCTTGTACCTGATCTGCATGCGCTTCGGGATCCCGAGCGCCGCGCGTTGCTTCGGCTTGAGCTTCTTGATGGATCGGCATACAGCGGAGGTGGTCATCGTGTGCGGCTCGCCGGTGGCGTGGAAGATGTAGGCCGCGAGGACCCCTGCCAGCGGGATGAGGCGAGGCCGTCCGGTCCGCCGTTCCGCCGCCGCGCAGAGCTTCACAGCGATCTCGCTGGTCGCGACCGCGACGGCCCGCGCGATGCGCTGTTCGTCAGTCATCGGGTTGGCCGGCGTTGCGTCCGAGCTCAACCGCGAACCAAGGGCGCTCGCAGGCCGTCGCGATCGGCTCACCGGCGGACCGCCTGGGCGAACAGTGTGGGCTCGTCCGGGTGAGGGATGCACTGCTGCAGGGGCTGGTA
>JAGQUI010000556.1 GCA_020438595.1 Propionibacteriaceae bacterium
AGACGGCCACCGACGTCACGCCCAGACCGGCCAGCGCCAGCAGGACCGAACGTGCGGTGGCCCCGGCGCCGAGCACCGCCGCGTGCCGCCACGCCGGGTCCCACGCCGGACGCAGCGCGGCCACGAGGCCCGGCACGTCGGTGTTGTCGGCCAGCCACCCGCCGTCCGGGCGCCGGACGAGCGTATTGCCCGCCCGGGCCCGCTGCGCCAGCGGCGTGACCTCGTCGGCCACGGCCAGACAGGCCTCCTTCAGCGGCATGGTCAGGCTCAGGCCACGCCACTCGTCGTCCAGCCCGGCGAGGAAGCCCGGCAACTGGTCGGCGACCAGTTCGTGGCGGCCGTACTCCCACCCGTCCAACCCCAGCGCGGCATAGCCGACGCTGTGCAGTACCGGCGACAGCGAGTGCGCGATCGGCGACCCGAGGACGGCGGCCCTCACCCTGCCAGCACCCCGCCGACGATCCGGCCGGCCGCCGTGGCGTCCTCGACCGACACCTCCTGGTGGGTCACGGCCCGCACCATGTGGGGGCCCAGCGCGGAGACGGCCACCCCGGCCCGGGCAGCCTTCGCGGCCACGTCGGCGCCGGACAGCGGGCCGGTGTCGAGCACCACGATGTTCGTCGTCACGGACGCCAGCTGCACCGCCCCCGGCGCCAGGGCGACGACCTCGGCGGCGAACGCGGCTGCGGCCACGTGGTCCTCGCCCAACCGCGGCAGGTGGTGGTCGATGGCGTGGTCGGCGGCCGCGGCGAGCACTCCGGCCTGCCGCCAGCCCCCGCCCAGCCGCTTGCGCTGCACCCGGGCCCGGGCGATGTTCTCCGCGCTGGAGACCAGCATCGAGCCGACCGGCGCGCCGAGGCCCTTGGAGAAGCACACGTTCACCGTGTCGAACAGGCGGCCGTAGTCGGCCAGGGCCACCCCGGTGGCGACGTGGGCGTTCCACAGCCGGGCCCCGTCCAGGTGCAGGCCGACGCCCGCTGCCCGGCACAGCGCCGAGACCTCGACCAGGTGGTCGTACGGCTGGACGGTGCCGCCGCCGAAGTTGTGGGTGTTCTCCAGGGCGACGGCGGCCGTGGAGACCAGGTACGGGCCGGCGTCCGGCGTGATCACACCGGCGATCGTGGCCGCGTCGGTGACCCCGTCCGCCGAGTCCCAGGTGCGCATGGTGACGCCGTGCAGCGCCGCATGGGCGCCCATCTCGGCCCGTGCGATGTGGGCGCGGACGTCGCAGACGACCTCCTGGCCGGGCTGCACCAGGCACCACACGCCGAGCAGGTTCGCCATCGACCCGGTCGTGCAGAACAGCCCCGCCTCGTGCCCCAGCAGCGCCGCGACCCGCGCCTCGAGGGCGTTCACGGTCGGGTCCTCGCCGTACACGTCGTCGCCCACGGGCGCGGACGCCATCGCGGCGAGCATGCCGGGCGTGGGCCGGGTGAGGGTGTCACTGCGCAGGTCGATCAACGTTCCTCCTCGCCGCGGACGGGCAGCCGTCGCGACCGCTAGAAATCCTCCGCCTGGAACTCCTGCACCGGGTTCACCCGCCTGATCCGGCCGCTGGTCAGCCGGTCGGCGATCAGGAAGGCCAGTTCGAGGGACTGGTTGCGGTTCAGCCGCGGGTCGCAGGCGGTCTCGTACCGGTTGGCCAGGTCGGCCTCGGCGAGGTCGCCGACGCCGCCGACGCACTCGGTCACGTCGTCCCCGGTCAGTTCGATGTGCACCCCGCCGGGCCAGGTGCCCAGCGCCTCGTGCACGTCGAAGAAGCCGTTCAGCTCGTCGGCCACCTGGCTGAACGCCCGCGTCTTGTAGCCGGTGGCGGTCTCGAAGGTGTTGCCGTGCATCGGGTCGCACACCCAGGCCACCTTGCGTCCGCCGGACTCGACGGCCTCGATCACCGGGGGCAGCGCCTCCCGGATCCGGCCCGCACCCATCCGCGTGATGATGGTCAGCCGGCCGGGCTCGTGGTCGGGGTCGAGCCGGTCGACGAGCGCGCCGATGTCGTCCGCGGAGGTGTTCGGACCGATCTTGATCCCGATCGGGTTCCGCAGGTGCCGGGCGTACTCGACGTGGGCGCCGTCCAGCTG
>JAGQUI010000557.1 GCA_020438595.1 Propionibacteriaceae bacterium
CTTCATCAACGTCGACTTGCCGGCGCCGTTCTCGCCCACGATGGCGTGGATCGTGCCCTTGCGGACGTCCAGTGCGATGTCCTTGTTGGCCACCACCCCCGGGAACCGCTTGGTGATCCCCTTCAGTTCCACCGCCAGCGGTTCTCCACCGGCTCCGGCAGCCGCCGCTGCCGGCTCGACAGCTGTTGCCATGGGCACGCTCTCCTCGTCGATTCCACGCCGGACGCTCCGGCTCGTGACCACGGCGTCCGTTCTCGGCACTCTAGTGGGAAAACAGCCGGCCCGGGCCACCCGAAGGGGTGTGCCCGGGCCGACGTCTACCGTTCAGCAGGCAGGATGGGTCACGGCGCCGTCGGAACGGTGATCGTGCCGTCGATGATCTGCTGCTTGTACTCGTCCAGCTTGCTGGTGATGTCGTCGATGTGACCACCGGTGGTGGAGTAGCCGACGCCGTCAGCCTTCAGGTCGAACACGGTGTTGCCGGCCTTGAAGGTGCCGTCGTGGATCGACTTGATGAAGGAGTACACGCCCACGTCCACGCGCTTGAGCATGGAGGTCAGGATGACGTCGCGAACGTCCTCGGCAGCGGTCAGCGCCTGGTCGGAGTCGACGCCGATGGCCCACTTGCCGGCCGCCTTCGCCGCGGTGAACACGCCACCGCCGGAGCCGCCGGCCGCGTGGTAGACGACGTCCGCGCCGCTCTGGTACATGCCCTCAGCGGCGGCCTTGCCCTTGGCGACGTCACCGAAGCCGGAGAAGTCCGGCGGCTGGGTGAGGTACTTGACGTCGATCTTGATGTCGGGGTTGACGGCCTTGGCGCCCGCCTCGTAGCCGGCCTGGAACTTCTTGATCAGGTCGACGCCCACGCCACCGACGAAGCCGATGTGGTCGGTCTTGGTCTTCAGCGCGGCGGCCGCACCGACGAGGAACGAGCCCTCGTTCTCGGCGAAGGTGATGTTCATGATGTTGTCGCCGGTCGAGGCCTCGGACGCGTCGTCGACGATCGCGAACTTGACGTCGGGGTTCTCCTTGGCGACCTTGCCGACCGAGCTGGCGTAGGCGAAGCCCACGGCCACGATGTTCTCGTAGCCGGCGTCGATCAGCTGGTTGAGGCGCTCCTCGCGGGCGGACTCGGCCTCGCCGTTGGTGGCCGCGGCCTCCTTGGTGTCGAGGCCGAACTCGGCGGCTGCCTTGTCCATGCCGGCGGCGGCCGAGTCGTTGAACGACTGGTCGCCACGGCCGCCGACGTCGTAGGCCATGCCGATCTTGAGCTTCGGGGCGTCGGACGAAGCAGGGGCGCTGCTGGCTCCGGGTGTGGTGGTGCCGCTGGCACACGCGGTGAGGGTCAGCGCCGCGGTTGCCGCGGCGATGACGGACTTGATCACCTTCTGCACGGTGTCTCCTTCTTGGGAATTTCGGGCGCGGATGACGCGCTCACCCGGGCACTCTAGTGCGCGCCGGCGACCCCCACTGCCCACTCGTCGAGGCTGTGACGAACCGTTACCGAAAAGTAAGCTTGGCGGGCCCCGGCGGTAGCATGGACGGGTGGAGATGGACCGGTTCCGCACCGAGGCGGAGAAACTCGTCACGAGCCGCGCGCTCGGCTACGACCAGAAGCTGCGCCGGCTGGCCGCGCAGGCCGTGAGCGCACTGCCCTACCCGGAGTTGTCGCCGCTGTGCGCCGAGGCCCTGCAGGCGCGGGTGATCTGCGACATGTTCGAGGGCAACCGCCCGTTCACGCCGCGCTACGTGCTGCCCGACTACGCGTTGGCGCTGCGCAACGGGGTGCAGCACCTCGAACTGGAGCCGCCCGCCTCCCTGGACGACGCGTTGTCGTTCCTGACCATCCTGTACAGCCAGGTGCCGTCGGTGACCACCTACCCGGTCTACCTCGGTGACCTGGATGCGCTGCTGGAGCCCTTCGTCCCGGCCGACCTGCCGGATGCGGAGCTGGACGCGAAGCTGCGCCGGTTCTGGATCCAGCTCGACCGGATGCTGCCGGACGCGTTCGTGCACGCCAACGTCGGCCCGTCCGACGGACGCGTTGTGCGCGCGATCTGGCGGGTGGAGCGTTCG
>JAGQUI010000558.1 GCA_020438595.1 Propionibacteriaceae bacterium
TCGAGTTCCAGCAGGAGGCTGCGGGTGTCGTCGAGCGCGGCCTGGACGCGCGCCCGCACGATCGCCCGCTCCGCTCCCGCCCGCACCAGCGGCGCCTCGGCGGCCACCCGGTGCGAGCCGAGCGTGGCGAGCAGCTCGACCGCCTCGACCAGGTTGGTCTTGCCCTGCCCGTTCGCCCCGGTGAACACGGTGACGCCCGACCCCAGCGGCACCTCGGCACCGGTGTAGGAGCGGAAGTCCGCCAGACTCAGGTGGGTGACGAACAACAGGTCACGCAGGCAGGCGCATGAGCATGATCACGTGCTTGTAGTCGATGAGCGGCTCGCCGTCGATCTCGTTCAGGCCGGTGAGCAGGCAGGGCTTGCCCGGCTGGGTGAACGAGAACTGCACGTAGGGGCTGTCCAGCGCGGACAGGGCATCGGAGAGGTAGTGCGGGTTGAAGCCCGCCGCGGTCATCGACAGGCCGCCGCCGGTGGTGTCCTCCACCACGGCCTCCAGCGCCTCGACGGCCTGCGCCTGGTCGCCGGTGGCCGCCTCCAGGGTGATCGAGCCGTCACCGATCAGCATCCGCAGCGAGGTGTTGCGCTCGGCCACCAGACCGACGCGCTTCACCGCAGCGATCACCTCCGCGGTGTTCGCCCGGACGGTGAGGGACGCCTGCACGTTCATCAGGTGCCGCACCTTCGGGAACTCGCCGTCCAGCAGCCGCGTGGTGATCTGGCGGACGCCGGCCGCCCCGGTGCCCTCGAAACCGATCAGGCCGTCGCCCGTCGCGGCCGCGGACAGGCTCAGCGTCACCGTCTCCCCCGCCGTCATGCTCTTCGCCGTCTCGGCCAGCACCCGCGCCGGCACCAGCGCGGCACCCTCGCCTCGGGTGGAACGCGGGTTCCAGTCCAGCTCCTTCAACGCCATCCGGTAGCGGTCGGTGGCGAGCAGCGAGAGCGTCTCGCCCTCGATCTCCATCCGGACGCCGGTGAAGACCGGCAGCAGCTCGTCGCGTCCGGCTGCGACCACGACCTGGCCCACGGCCTTGGCGAACTCCTCGCTCGGGATCGCGCCGGTCGCCTCCGGCATCTCCGGCAGCGCCGGGTAGTCGGCCACCGGGAGGGTCTGCAGGGTGAACCGTGCGGTGCCGCAGACGAGTTCCATCCGGGTCTCGTCGGCGGTGATGTCCACGGCCTTGTTCGGCAGCGAGCGGGCGATGTCGGCGAGCAGCCGGCCGGAGACCAGCGCGATGCCGTCGTCGGTCACGTCCGCGGCGACCGTGATCTGGGCCGACGTCTCGTAGTCGAAGCTGCTCATCACGACCTGGCCACCGGACGCCTTCACCAGCAGGCCGGCCAGGATCGGAACGCTCGGACGGGTGGGCAGGCTGCGCGCCGCCCACTGGACTGCTTCGGCCAGGACGTCGCGATCGAGACGGATCTTCACCATTGCTCCCTTGGAAACTCACACGCGTGGTCGGTTGATCATATCGACGCGAACCGACGGGTTGGTGCGCGACGCGTTTCCCCACCTGTGTACGGCGTGACTTTGAAGTTCGAGGGAGATCTATCAATTCATGGTGGTAACAGCGGGTGTGGATTACGTGGACAACTCGTGAACCCTCTGCTCAGACGGCGTGTCGGCAGTGGAGGACGGCTGTGGACAACCCGGAACTACACGGGGAGGATCTGCGGACGGAGCCCGACGCCCGCGCGCGACTCCACAGTGGCAGCGAGTTATCCCCCGAGTTATCCACAGCGGTGCACAATGTCCCCCGAACGGGGGACAAGGGACCCGGGAGCAACCGGGTGAGGGGTGGTTGGCCGGCGATCTCAGCGCAGCGGGGACTGCTTGATCCGGTTGGTCAGCTCGGTGATCTGGTTGAACACGCTGCGGCGTTCACGGAGCAACTGGCGGATCTTACGGTCGGCGTGCATGACCGTGGTGTGGTCGCGGCCGCCGAACAACTGGCCGATCTTGGGCAGCGACAGGTCGGTGAGCTCGCGGCACAGGTACATGGCGATCTGGCGGGCCGTGACCAGGACGTGCGTCCGGCTCTGGCCGCACAGTTCCTCG
>JAGQUI010000559.1 GCA_020438595.1 Propionibacteriaceae bacterium
AGGCTCCGTGCGCCGAATGTGAAGCTTGTGTGAGGGCGTCCAGCGGACCCCCGCCGGTGCGCCACCCGCGCAGCGCGGCGCAGCACAGAGGCTCTGGTGAGCGGGACCCATCGCCGCGCGCGGACGATCCGGACGACCGGCGGGCGGGCGCGGTCAGGCCCGGGTGATCCCGGACAGGGTCTTCCGTCCGAACTTCCACACGATGTACCCGACCATGAGGAAGTAGAGCCCGAACAGGATCAGGGCTGCCGAGTCCGAACCGAGGGCGGGAAACACCCAGTTCGACCAGTTGAACATGGCGTGGCCGAGCATGGCGGCGAAGACGCTTCCCTTCGTGTTCGCGGAGAACCACGCCAGGATGACACCGACCAGGACGGTCGTGAGCAGGAGACCCCAGAGGGGACGGTTGTAGTAGTCCTCGGCCCTGGGAACGAAGAACAGGGGAAGGTGCCACAACCCCCAGATCAACCCGGCCAGAATGGCGGCGGTCAGCGCATCATGGTTCCTGCGGAGGTGTTCGAAGGCGTAGCCCCGCCAGCCGAACTCCTCCTGCAGCGGGCCGCCGAGAAAGAAGATCACGACGAGCGCGACGGGTAGCGCCACGGGTTGGGCCAGCGCGACGAACTCGGGCATCGGCTCACCCAGGAGGGCGGAAAGGGCCAGGGCTCCACCGATCAGGACCGGGAAGGTGAGCAGGACGACCCACCACCACTTCCCGAGCCGGACCATCAGTCCGCGCCGGAGCAGTTCCTTCACACCCGAACCTCCCTGGAACGCGAAGGTGACTCCGATCGCGGCCACGAGAGGACCCCAGGGGGCCGGGTTGAAGGGGCCTGCGAGGAACGTCCTCAGGACCTCCGGTGCGTTCCACAAGCCCTGGGCGATCAGGGCATCAGGAATCCAGAACAGCCATGAGAAGCCGAATGCTGCGACCACGAAGATCCCGACCCGCCCGCTTCGCTCATTCCTCATCGCGCTTCTCCTGCCCTGGTGTCGGTGTTGCCCTTCCGCGCCGGTCTCGGTCGACCACGAGACCTCGCACGAGCGCCCGCAGGCCGCGATCGAACATCGCGTCCCAGCCGAGGTAGTCCGCCTCCGTGATCGCCCGCGCGAGGTGCGGGAAGTCCGCCGGATCGATCCCGCTCTCCCCGCCAGTCGCGGGGACCTCGGCCGCCGGCTCGGCTCGGGACAGGCGGTTCACATAGGCCAGAGTCGTGCCGAACACGTACTGACCGATGACGTCCACCGCCGCGATCGCGTCGGTGGGCGCGAGCCCCAGGTCATAGAGGATGCCGAGCATCGCATCCACCGGGCGAAGCTGGCCCGGAGTCCGCGCCGACCGGCTGAGCGTGATGGGCACGGTGTTCGGGTGGGCCAACAGTGCCGCCCGCAGCGCCTGGCCCAGCCGGACCACGCGATCCTCCACGTCGAGCGCGGCGTCGTCGCCGGAGAAGTCCACCTCGGACATCACCGCGTCGAAGATCAGGTCCTCGAGTGCCGCCCGATCGGGCACGTGGTAGTAGAGCGACATGGGTCCGACCCCGAGCTCACCCGCGACGCGGCGCATCGAGAGGGCCTCGAGCCCTTCCCGATCGACCAGGGCGATCGCGGCGGCAACGATCTGTTCCCTGGTCATGACCGGCGTGTTCGCCTTGCGTGGGCTCACCGTGCCGCCCCTGCCAGGACGGGGGGCGCGGCGGACGGGCCCCCCGGGCGCTCCCAGGTGAACGACTCCTCATCGCCCGCGGAGAGGACGCTCTTCACACCGGCGCTGCGGCTGAACATCGCGCGACGGTTAACCACCACCGCGGCCACCGCGATGGCGGCGAAGATCAGCGAGTCGTAGGGCTGCGCGTCCGGCCAGATCGGGTTGTTCATCTGGAAGTGGTAGATCGCAGCGACCAGGATGCTGCCGCCGGTCGCGTTGAACAGCGGCGTGAGGATGAACGAGATGCACACCACGCCGATGAAGAACGCCGGGAACGACCACTGGCTCTGCGGCGTTCCGCTGAGGAAGAAGGCGGGAAGGTGCCACACGGCCCAGAGGGTCGACAGGATCAA
>JAGQUI010000055.1 GCA_020438595.1 Propionibacteriaceae bacterium
ACGAAGCTGATCTGGGGCGCGGTCGCGATGACCATCATCGGGATCGTCGTGTTCACCCTGTTCTCCGCGCAGAAGGCCGCGCCCGACACCGAGTTGCCGCCGACGCGGATCATCGTCGCCTGCCTGATCGTGTTCGCGATCGGCGGGCTGCTGGGCTTCCTCGGCCGGTTCGGCTCGCCGTCGCTGCGCTGCCTGATGTGGGCGTCGGGCGGCTCGTTCTTCTACGGGCTCAGCTCTGCGCTGATCAAGACCGTCGCCGAACTGGTCAGGGGCGGGGACTTCACCGCCCGCCCGCTGTTCTGGACGGCGGCCGCGTTCCTGCTGATCTGCTACCTCGTCGGCGGCTGGATGGTGCAGCAGGGCTACGCGAACGGGCCCGCCGAGATCGTCGTGGGGTCGATGACCACCACCGACCCGATCGTCGCGGTCACCTTCGGTCTGGCCGTGCTGGGCGAGGGCGTCCTGCTCGGCCCGCTGGATGCGCTGGGCATGGCGGTCAGCGGCGCGGTCGCCGTCGCCGGCGTGTTCGTGCTCTCGAAGTACCACCCGGATGCGCAGGGCAACGAGCCCGCGGCCCCGCCCGGTTCCGCGGCGCCGGACTCCGAGCCGGACTCCACGCCGAGCCCCGAGGCGGAGCCGAGCGAACTCTGAGGGCTCAGCGGCGCTCGGGTGCCCGCGCCGCGATCGCCGTCCGGTAGACCTCGACGTACGCGTCCCGCATCGCCGCGGCCGTGAGCCCGCTGCCGAGTTCGGCGGACGCGGCCGACATCGCGACCAGGCGATCGGTGTCGTCGACCAGTTCGGCCATGCCGGCGGCGAGTTCACCGGCGCCGGGACCGGTGAGCACCGCGTTGTCCGGCCCGACCCCCACGCTGAGCCGGTCGTCGCAGTACAGGATCGGGGTGCCCGCGGCGGCGGCCTCGGCCAGCACCAGGCCCTGGGTGTCGAACCGGTAGGACGCCAGGACGAACGCATCGGCGTCCGCGATCTCCTGCGCGATCAGGTCGGCGTCGGTGAAGTGGCCGAGGAACCGCACCGTTCCGTGCGGGATCCGCGCGGCCTGCTGGCGCAGGGCGCCCTCGGCGGAGCCGGTGCCGACGATGTGCAGCTCGGCGTCGTCGCGGCCGAGCCTCGCGAACGCGTCGAGGATCACATCGACGCGCTTCTCCGGTCCGAGCCGGCCGCAACTGAGGAACCGGGTCGGGCCGCCCCGCGGGCGCTTGCGCCGGGCCCGGCCGAACGCGTCCGGCACCCCGGAGGCGACCACGTGGCCGCGTCCGGCGAGCGCGCCGTCCGAGGCGTCCACGACCGCGTCGACGACGTAGCCCGCGGGGGAGGTGAAGGCGTCGACGGCGGAGGCCAGCCGGGCCAGGCTGCGCCAGTCGCGCCGGGCGAACGGCGAGTCGGAGGCCGCGTCCGGGTCGGGCGGGAGGTGCAGCGCCACGTCCGCGCCACGGCCGGCCACCCGGCGCAGCCAGCGTCCGGACCAGTCGAGGTAGGTGATCGAGTTCAGCCCGGACGACAGCGGGGTGGTGCGGTGGGTGCCGACGTAGTTGGAGTGGAACGTGTGCACGTGCGGGACGCCGGCCGCGCGGGCGACCTGGGCGGCGAGGAAGATCGACCCGCGCTCGTTCTGGGAGTGCACCACGTCGAGGCGGTGGTCCGCCGCGATCCTGCGGGCGAGCCCGGGGAGCGTCTGCAGTGAGCAGAGGAAGCTGGGGGTGCCGGGCATCCGCCAGAACGGCAGGCCCTCCCAGGCCGCGTCGGCGGGCGGGGTGAACTTGGTCTTCGGCGCGAAGAGGGTGACGTGGTGGCCGGCCGAGACGAGCTGGTCGACCTGCATCTGGATCGAGCGGGACACCCCACCGGACTCGGGGTAGAAGTCGTCGGTGAAGATGCCCACCCTCACAGCGGTCTCCGGCGACGTCACCCGTTCACCTTAGCGAGCGGGCCGCTCACGGCGCGTCAGCGCGACGGGTCTCAGACCCCGTGGGCCGAATGGGGGACGGTTCCTTACTCGGTCCACCTCCACACCACCACCGCAATGGACCGAATTGGGGACGGTTCCTTACTCGGTCCACCTCCACACCACCACCGCAATGGACCGAGTCGGGGACGGTTCCTTACTCGGTCCACCTCCACACCACCACCGCAAGGTGGCCACTATCGGCCGACTACGGCCGATACTGGCCACTTTGTTGAGGCGGGAGCGTGGACCGAGTGAGGAACCGTCCCTGGTCCGGTCCGGGACTAGCCGGAGACGGGCAACGCCGACATCTGCCGGCCAGCGGCCGTGAGCAGGATGATCGTGCTGGCGCCCCGCTGCAGCGGGAAGAACAGCCAGCCGGTCTCCTGGTTGCCGCTCTCGATGGGCATGCCGGAGAACTGCGGCGACTGCGAGCCGGGCTGGGACGCCGTGGCCTGCACGTCGTCGTTGCCGAAAGCCATGAACGAGTAGCTGATCGGGCCGTTGTCGGCCATCACGCGGATCTCGACCTCCAGGCCCGAGTCGGTCCACTGCTGGCGGAGGATCTCCCAGCGCCCGGTGCGGCGCTCGTCGGGCGTCACGAACGGCAACCCGGATCCGGACGAGGTCGCGCTGGGCTGGGCACTGGGGCTGGCGGACGCGGCCGGGTCCGACCGCGGGGCGACCAGGGTCGTGCCGGCCCAGATCAGGCCCGCGACCACCACGGCGACCAGCGCGACGAGGAGGGGTAACCGGGATCGTGGCGGCGCGAACTCCTCGATGGTGACCGAGGGGAGTGCGGGACCGCCGAGGGCCTGGCCCTGCGCGGGCGGTGGGGTCGGCGTCTCGTCGACGGACGGGCGGCCGGGCCCGGACAACGGCGCGGGCGCCCAGCCGGACGGCGGCGGGGTCGATCCGGTCGGGGGCTGGCCGCCGGACGGTCCGGCGGTGGGCTGTTCCTGGCTCATCGCCGCCAAGGCTACCCCGGCCGCGGAGGCCCGCCTGTGGACAACCTCCCGGCCGGTCGGCCCCCTGTGGACGGGTGACCGTTCGGGCCCGGCGCTGCCGAGGATCCCGGGCATGAGTGTCTCGGAACAGCCGGCCCGCCTGGCCGTGCGCAGCGTCGACGACCTGGTCGGCCTGGTGCCCTACTTGATCGGATTCCATCCCGAGGAGTCGCTGGTGGCGATGCTGCTCGAGAGTGGCCGGGTGGTGGTCACCGCCCGGGTCGATCTCGACGCCGTCGCACAGCCCGGGGCGCTGGACGCCCTGCTCGCGAGGTTGTTCGACCGCTTCCCGCACGCCGAGGGCTGGTTCCTCGCCTACACCGATGACGACGAGGTGGCCTGGAACGTGCTGGCCGAGTGCGTGGAGCTGGTGGGGTTCGTCCGGCTCGGTAGGGTGCTGCAGGTGGGCAGCTGCGAGTGGCGGGCCGACTGCCCAGACGGCCCGGTCGGTGCGATCACCGGGGAGGTCGGTTCGGTGGCCGCGGCAGCGGCGGTGCTGGGCCTCCCGGCCCGGGCATCGCGGCGCGACCTCGCCGCCGGTCTGGCCGGTCCGCCCGACGCAGAGGTGGCCGGGCTGCTCGAGCAGTTCGAGGCCGTCGGGACGGAACTGGAGGCGATCGGCCCTCGGGGGCGCAGGCGCCTGCTGCGCAAGCTGCTGGGCACCAAGGGCCCGGTTCCCGTCGACGACTGCGTCCGGCTCGCGCTGCTCGCCAGGCGTACCGAGGGCCAACTGGCGGTGCTGCGTGGGCTCGCCCGCGACAACGCCGACCAACAGTTGGAGCTGTGGGCGGCCGTGGTGCGGCACTGCCTGGTCGATCAGCGCCCGCACGTGCTCGGGCTCGTCGGCATGGCGGCCTGGCAGACCGGTGACGGCGCGCTCCAGGTGGTCTGCCTGGAGGAACTGGACCGAATCGATCCCGCGGTGCCGATCGCGGCGCTGCTGGAGCTGCTCAACCGGAACGTGGTGCCACCGGACGCCTGGCTCGAGCTCCGTGACGTGCTGCTGGGCCTGCTCGAGGCGGAGGTCACAACTGCTGACCGACCAGGTAGCCCACGAGGTAGGTGAGGCCCATGGCCAGGCTGCCCACCACGACGTTGCGGATCATCGCCCGGACCGGCCGGGCGCCGCCCAGCCGGGCGCTCACGAAGCCGGTGATCAGCAGCGCGCTGAGCACGGCGGCCACGGTGAGCGGCAGCCGCACCCCGAGCGGTGTGGTCACGATCGCGACCAGCGGGATCACCGAGCCGGCGACGAAGGCGATCAGCGACGCCCGGGCCGCGGCCCACGGCGAGACCTGCTCGTCGGCGTCGAGGTTGAGGAACACCTGGGCGTGTGCGTCGAGGGCGGCGTGCTGGCTGAGTTCGGAGGCGACCTGTTCGGCCAGCTCGTGGGAGAGGCCACGCTCGGCGTAGTGGTCGGCCAGCTGGCGCAGCTTGCCGTGCGGGTCGGTGGCCAGTTCGTGTTCCTGCTGGCGGAGCGCGGCGAGCTCGCTGTCCTTCTGGCTGCTCACCGACACGTACTCGCCACCGGCCATCGACAGGGCGCCGGCCACCATGCCGGCGAGGCCGGCGATCAGCAGGGCGACGGTGTCAGTGGTGGCGCCGGCGACACCGAAGACGAGGCCGGCGGTGGAGACGATGCCGTCGTTGGCGCCGAGCACTCCGGCGCGCAGCCAGTTGAGTCGCTGCGAGAGCGACTGGGTGGGAGCCGCGGCCGTGACCCCGGGGGTGATTGCCATGAATACAGTCTTTCGGGGCAAAACCCCTAGTCGCAAGCAAGGAAAGGCTTGCCTTACCGGGGTCGCTGAGGCGGTTCGGCCGGCCACGGTACTGAATTGTTCGCAGATGCGGTTGTGCAGCGGGTCGGCCACGGCGGCCGGTGCGCGTCCGGGCGGAGCGATCCGATACCATGTGCGGGTGCGCAACGCATCACTGCTGCTTCGATAGCCGCGGCTGCACGAGCAGTCGCGGCGGCCCCTGGCGAGCCTGACGGCCCGCGGGGGCTTTTTCATGCCGAAGCGCAGGGCAGTGCACACCGACGAAGGAGAAACACCGAAGTGACCGCCGAAGCAGTTCGCGCCAGCTACGACGCCGCCGCCGCGCAGGAGCGCTGGCAGCGGTTCTGGGAGTCCGACGGCACCTTCACCCCGCTCGACGACGGGTCGAAGGAACGCCGCTACATGCTCGACATGTTCCCCTACCCGTCCGGCGACCTGCACATGGGCCACGCGGAGGCGTTCGTGATGGGCGACGTGGTGGCCCGCTACTGGCGGCTGCGCGGCTATGACGTGATGCACCCGATCGGCTGGGACTCCTTCGGCCTGCCCGCCGAGAACGCCGCGATCGCGCGCGACGCGCACCCGGCCGACTGGACCTACGCCAACATCGAGACCCAGGCCCGCTCGTTCAAGCGGTACGGCCTGAGCCTGGACTGGTCCCGGCGGCTGCACACGTCCGACCCCGAGTACTACAAGTGGACGCAGTGGCTGTTCCTGCGCTTCTACGAGCGCGGCCTGGCCTACCGCAAGGACAGCTACGTCAACTGGTGCCCGGCCGACCAGACCGTGCTGGCCAACGAGCAGGTGGTGCAGGGGCTGTGCGAGCGCTGCGGCGCGCTGGTGACCAAGCGCAAGCTGACCCAGTGGTACTTCAAGATCACCGACTACGCGCAGCGGCTGCTCGACGACATGCAGCTGATCGAGGGCAACTGGCCCGATCGGGTGCTGGCCATGCAGCGCAACTGGATCGGCCGCTCCGAGGGCGCCTGGGTCGACTTCGTGATCGAGGGACGCGAGGAGCCGGTGCGGGTGTTCACCACCCGTCCCGACACCCTGTTCGGGGCCACGTTCTTCGTGGTCGCGCCCGAGGCGGCGCTGGCCGCCGAGGTCGTCACCGACGCACACCGTCCGGCGTTCGAGGAGTACCTGGAGGCGACCAAGCGGGTCAGCGAGATCGAGCGGCAGAGCTCCGAGCGGCCCAAGACCGGGGTGTTCCTGGGCGTGCACGCCACCAATCCGGTGAACGGCGAGCAGTTGCCGGTGTACGCCGCCGACTACGTGCTGGCCGAGTACGGCACCGGCGCGGTGATGGCCGTGCCCGCGCACGACCAGCGCGACCTGGACTTCGCGAAGGCCTTCGACCTGCCCGTCCGTGTGGTGGTCGAGACCGGCGAGGCCGATCCGGGGCAGACCTGGGTGGCCACGCCCGGCGACGGCACGTACGTGAACTCGCCGTCGCTGGACGGGCTGACCGACAAGAAGGCCGGCATCGCGGCGATCACCGCCCAGCTGGCCGCCGAGGGACGCGGCGAGTCCGCGATCACCTTCCGGCTGCGGGACTGGCTGCTCAGCCGGCAGCGGTTCTGGGGCTGCCCGATCCCGATCGTGCACTGCCCGGCCTGCGGCGAGGTGCCGGTGCCGGACGACCAGCTGCCGGTGCGGCTGCCCGACCTGCGCGGTGCGGAACTGTCCCCCAAGGGCACCAGCCCGCTGGCCTCGGCCACCGACTGGGTGAACGTGGACTGCCCGTCCTGCGGCGGGCCGGCCCAGCGGGACACCGACACGATGGACACCTTCGTGGACTCCTCCTGGTACTACTTCCGCTACTGCTCGCCGAACCGTGACGACGTCCCGTTCGACACCGCGGAGGTGGCGAAGTGGATGCCGATCGCGCAGTACGTCGGCGGCGTCGAGCACGCCATCCTGCACCTGCTGTACTCGCGGTTCTTCACCAAGGTGCTGCAGGACATGGGCCTGGTCGACTTCCCCGAGCCGTTCCTGCGGCTGATGAACCAGGGCCAGGTGATCAACCAGGGCAAGGCGATGAGCAAGTCGCTGGGCAACGGTGTCGACCTGGGCGCGCAGATCGACACCTACGGCGTGGACGCGATCCGCACCACGGTGGTGTTCGCCGGCCCGCCGGAGGACGACATCGACTGGGCGGACATGTCGCCGGGCTCGTCGCTGAAGTTCCTGCAGCGCGCCTACCGGCTGGCGCAGGACGTGACCAGCGCCGTCGGTGTCGACGCGGCGTCCGGCGACCTCGGCCTGCGCCGGGCCACGCACAAGGCGGTGCAGGAGATCACCGATTCGCTGGAGTCGCACCGCTTCAACGTGGCCGTCGCCCGGATCATGGAACTGGTGAACGCGGCCCGCAAGGTGATCGACAGCGGCGCCGGCCCGGCCGATCCGGCCGTCCGCGAGGCCGTGGAAGCGGTCGCGATCGCCCTGAGCACGGTGGCGCCGTACGTCGCGGAGGAGATGTGGGAGCTGCTGGGCCACGCGCCGTCGGTGGCGAACGCGTCCTGGCCGGTCGTCGACCCCGCGCTGCTGGTGGCGGAGTCGGTCACCTGCGTGGTCCAGGTGCAGGGCAAGGTGCGGGCGAAGCTGGACGTGGCCCCCTCGGCCACGGACGCCGAGCTGACCGAACTGGCGCTGGCCGACGCCGGCGTGCAGCGGGCGCTGGCCGGACGTGAGGTGCGCCAGGTGATCGTGCGCGCCCCCAAGCTGGTCAGCATCGTCCCGGCCTGAGCGGTCGACTGCGCTCACCGGTCCCTGAGGAGAACGAGCGGCGTCACCACGGTCCCTGAGGAGCCGCGGGGAACGAGCGGCGTCACCACGGTCCCTGAGGAGCCGCCGGGAACGAGCGGCGTCACGAAGGGCTTCAGCCGAGCGCGAGCGTGACGTCGAGCCCGAGGTGGTCGGTGCCGTCGATCCGGAACGTCCGATAGCCGGTGGCGCTGAAGTCGTTCGAGACCAGCACGTGGTCGATCTGGATCAGCGGCGGGTACCAGGCGTCCGCGGGGTAGGTCGGGTGCCAGCCCTCGCCGGCGCCGGCATCGGTGAGGCCCGCCTTGGCCGTGAGCTCGCGCAGGGTCAGGTGCTCCGCGGTCGCGTTCAGGTCGCCGACCACCAGCAGGGGCCCGCCGGTGTGCTCCAGCGCCAGCCGGGTGAGCGACGTGGCGTCGTCGAGCCACCGGTTCAGCCCGTGCTTGGGATTGGCCGGGTGCGCGGCGACCAGGGTGAGCGGGTGGTCCGGCACTCCGAGGGTCACCGCGAAGTTCGAGAACAGGGTGTCGTCGGTGCCGTCCAGGGGTGTGATCGGGTGCCGGGAGAGCACCATGGTGCCGCGCGCGTCCCCGGTCCAGGTGGTGGTGCTGTAGTCGTCCCCGGCGGTGCCGGTCCGGTAGGGCAGCAGCTTCGACCACGGCCGGTGCGCGAACGCCTTCGCGTCCGACCGGGTCACCTCGGCGAGCACGACGACGTCGGGTCGGCGGCGCCCGACCTCCTCGGCGACCTGGTCGAGGTCGGCGAGTCCCCAGCGGAGGTTGAGCTCGAGGACCGACAGCGAGGTGCTGCCGGCGGCGCTCGCGCGGGCGGGCGCCGGCAGGTAGGGCAGCAGGACGCCGGTGTGCCAGGCGAGGCCCAGCGCGAGCGGCGCCACCAGCAGCCGGACGCGTCCGCGGCTGCCGATCAGGGCCAGCACGACGGCGACCAGCCAGGCCAGCCAGCCATACGGGGCGAAGGACGCCGCCATCGCCAGCCACTGGTGCTGCGCCTGAAGCTGGGGCGCCGCGACGAGCAGCAGCAGGCCGAGCCCGACGAGCGCGAACGGGGTGGCCAGCCAGAGCAGCCAGCGGATGCTGCGCGGGGGCGCGCCGGCGGTCGGACGCCTCGTGTGTCCACCCGCGCCGCCGCGTCCGCCGGACGGGCGGTTGGCCGGCCGGTTCGACCGGCGGGTGGGCTGGGTCACGTCGTCCAGCTTCCCAGCTGTGCCCAAGCGGACGCGCGAGGCCCCGCCGTCAGCGCCGGGTGAACTCCAGCCGGAACAGCTCGGGGCCGCGTTCCAGGTAGGCGAGGTCGAGCGCGTCGGGCGCGACCCGGTTGAGCTGGGTGAGCAGCGGCAGCGGGTCGTGGTCGACCACCAGGACGACCTTCTGGCCGGGCTTCATGCTGGTCAGGCCACCGATGATCGCACCGTGCCGGACCACCTTGGGCAGCGAGCTCGCGAGCAGTTCCGGGGTGGCATCGGAGGCGTCGCCGCAGCCGCAGCCGCAGCCGCCGTGCCGGGCCGGAGCCTTCGCGAGGTTGAGCTGGGTGGCCATGGGCGCCTCCTGGTCGTTCTGGTACCGCCGAAGGGTAACCCGACCGGACCTGCCGCGACGAATCGTCCTGTGGACAACCCTCGGGCGGTCGGGGTTGTCCACAGCCGGCCGGTCGGGCTGAACGCCGGCCGGGCCGGATGCCGATAGTGCAGGGCATGAAGGTGGCTGCGGAAACCGCGATGAGCGATGTGGTGCGACAGCGGCTCGAGTTGCTCCTGGCCCAGGTGCCGCCCCGGCACGCGCTGGCCGACGAGGAGCCGGCCCCGGTGGCGGAACCGGTGGCGGAGCCGGTGGCCGAGGCGGTCAGGGACGGACCGGTGCCGCGACAGGCCCTGCGCGACGTCGGCGGACGTGCCGGCGAGCTCGGCCAGCGGGTGTGGGCCTTCGGTCGCGAGCACATCGCCGCCGTCGTGGTGGTGCTGCTCGTCGGGTGCGGCTGGACGGCGTACAGCCTGCTGCAGGCCCGTTCGACGCAGGTGGCCGTGGCGGCGCCGCCCTCGGTCGTGGCCAGCCCGACGCCGACTGCGACCCCGACCCCGGCGCCGACGCTGCTCGTGCACGTACTCGGCGCGGTGCGGCACCCCGGGGTGGTGGAACTCGCCGACGGCAGCCGGGTGGCCGACGCGATCGCGGCTGCCGGTGGGCTGGCGAAGTCGGCCGACCCTGCCGAACTGAACCTGGCCGCTGTGGTGGCCGACGGCTCCCAGATCGTGATCGGCACCCGGTCCAACCCGCAGGGCGAGGTGCGCGGCACCGGCGCGTCCGGTGCCTCCGGCGGCGGGTCGGCGGCGGGCGGCACCATCTCGCTGAACACGGCCACGCTCGACCAGCTGGACACGCTGCCGGGCGTCGGTCCGGTGACCGCGCAGAAGATCCTCGACTGGCGCGCCGAGCACGGCCGGTTCACCGCGGTGAGCGAGCTGCAGGAGGTGGACGGGATCGGCCCGAAGACCTACGCCGACATCGCTCCGAACGTGCGGGTCTAGTGCCACCCCGTCCTCCCGGGAGCGACCCGGGATCCTCGTCGGCCGCGGTCCGGACCGACTGGCGCTCACCGGCGCTGGCCCTCGCCCTGTGGCTGGGCGCGTGGCTGGGCACGTCCGGCAACGGGTGGCTGTCCGGCGGCGGCCTCGTCCTGGGCCTGGTCGTGGGCGGGCCCGGCTGGTGGCGTCGCCGCTGGCTGGTCGTGACCGCCGCGGCGGTGCTGCTCGCCGGCATCGCGATCGGTGCGCTGCGGGTCTGGGCCGCCGGTCTCGGCCCGATCCCGGAGTGGGCGCGGCAGGGCGCGGTGGTCGTCGTCGAGGTGCGCGTGGGCAGTGGCCACACCTCCGACGTGGGTCGCGGTGGCCCGATCTGGACGACGCTCGCGACCCTGACCGGCGTCGAGGGCAGGGGAGTGGCGTGGGTGTCGGGCGCGATGGTGCGGCTGAGCGCCTCGGGGGATCTCGCTCCGGCCTGGGCCGCGGTGCCCGCCGGCGCGACCGTGCGCGCCGCCGTGCGGCTGGATCCCGCCGCCGTGGACGAGCCGGTGGTCGCGTGGGCGCGGGCCCGCGCGTCCCCGGAGCTGGTGGCCGGTCCGTCCCCGCTGGATCTTGCCGTGTCGGCGGTGCGGCAGGGACTGCGCGACTCCGTGGCCGGCCTGCCGCAGGGCCCTCGGGCGCTGGTGCCCGCCCTGGTGGTCGGCGACACCGAGCTGATGACCGCCGACCTGCAGGCCGACTTC